>JAEWIK010000321.1 GCA_023387135.1 Actinomycetes bacterium
GGCGGCGAGTTGTCGCGCCTGCGCCATCGTCGAAGGGTCGGCGAGCCGCAGGGCACCGGTCTTCAGGTCATTCGCGGCGGTCGTGAGCCCGGCGGACCCCGCGGTGAGCGAGGTCACCCCCTCGCCGATCTCGCCGGTGGGAGAGACTGCCTCGTTGAACGCCCCCCAGGCCCCCCGCAGCGCTGTCGCGCCCGAGGACAGGCTCGCGGCGTTGTCGTGGACGCCGCCGTCGCCCAGCAGGCCGTCCTTCAGCCCCGCCGCGTAGCCGTGCAGCGCTCCGGCGCTGCCCTCGGCGGCCTTGAGGGCATCCCGCGCCTGGTCGAGAGCGGCGGCCGCCCTGGTGTCGTCGCCGTCGGCGAGCGCCTGCTGGGCGACGGCGAGATAGCCCGCGTCGACGTCGCCGAGGGTAGTCGCGAGTTCGTCGGTCCCCGACGCCAGCCCTGTCGCAGCCTGACCGAGCGCGGAGCCCGACGCCGTCGCCGAGGAGAGCCTGGAGGCGCCCTCGGCGAGTTGCCGCGTGGCGGTGACGAGGTTGGTCTGCGCGGTTCCGCTGGTCCCGTCCCCACCCGTCGCCGCATAGACCTGCCGCCGCCAGGAGTCGGCTCCCCCGGCGAGCTCGCCGGCGCCGTCCGCGAAGTTGCCGGCGCCGTCGGCGTACTGGCCCGCTCCGGTCGCCAGGGTGGTGAGCGACGAGGTCATGGCGTGTACTCCGGCCGCCAGCGCCGGCGCTCCCGTCCTGGTGTCTGCCGCCTGCGCGAGCCCCTGTTGGAGGGCGCCGAGTTGCGCGGCGCCGTCGGCCAGGGCCGTGGCACCGCCGGCGGCCTGCGTGACGCCGGTCACGTAGTCGGACGAGCCCGACTGCAGCCGGTGGGCACCGTCGGCGGCGGCCTGGCTGCCCTGGGCGAGCTGGGTCACCCCGCCCGTCAGGGCCGGCATGGACGTGGTGAGGGTGTCGAGCCCGGTCGCCAGTTGCGCGGCGCCGCTGTCGAGGTCACCGACCCCGTCCGCCAGCGGGCCGGTTCCCGCGGCGGCCTTGGCCGCACCGGCAGCGAGGGTGCCGGAGCCCTCGGCGAGGTCGGCCGCGCCGTCGGCCAGCTGACCGGCCCCCACCGACAGCGTCCCGGCCCCGTCCTCGGCGTCGCGCAGGCCGTCACGCAGCCTGAACGCCCCGTCCGAGGCGGCGTTGAAGCCGTCCCTCGCCTCGCCGACCCCGACGAGCAGGGTGTCGACGGCCTCCTTGCTCACCTTCTCGCGGATGGCAGTCTGCATCTGCAGCATGGCGGTCCTGCCGAGGGTCGAGGCGAGGAACGAGTTGCTGTCGTCGTAGGTCACGTCGATCCGGGCGGCCGCCGGGGCCTCGCCGCCGAGGGAGGTGATCCGCGACGAGAAGTCGTCGGGGATGGTGACGCTGAAGTAGTACCTGCCGGAGTTCACGCCGTCGGCGGCGGTGCTGGCGTCCACCTCCGCCCAGCCGATCTCGTCGTCGTCGAGCAGTTCGTCGACGACGTCCGACCCGTAGTGGTGGACGGTGCCGTCGCGGTCGGCGGCCGGGACGTCCCGGTTCACCAGGGCGACGGGCAACTCGTTGAGGTGGGTGGTCGGGTCCCAGAACGCCCAGACGTACATCGCCCCGTAGAGCAGCGGGATGAGCAGCATGACGGCGATGGCGGCGCGGGTGATCGGGTGGCCGGCGAAGCGCTTGAGTTCGGTTCCGTGAGAGGTCCAGGCAAACATGATGGTGCGGTAGTCGTTCCTGAGTCGTGGGGTCAGCGGGTGAGGACGAGGTGGCTCGGCGGGTCGTCGAGCCGGGAGATCTCGCGTGCCGTCGAGGAGGCGACGACGACTGTCACGCCGTCCCGCCTGGCGAGCCGTTGCAGGCTCTCCCATACGCGCAGGCGGTTGTCGGCGTCGCGCAACTGGTCGAGATCGTCGATCACGAGCAGGCTGGGGTTGCTGAGCATCGCCAGCGAGATCCGCAGCAGGAGGTTCGAGGTCTCGTCGAGGTCGTGGACCGCCTGTCGCGCCCGCGGCACCTGCAGGCCCGAGAAGACCCTGCCGCAGACCTGGGCGACGTGGGCGTCGTCGGGACGCCTCACGACGGCGTACCAGGGTGCCAGCCAGGCCTCCCGTTCGCGGACAGTGGCGCCGACGCTGACCTCCTCGTCCAGGTCGTCGAGACCGGCGAAGCCCACCGCCGACGACGAGTGCTGGACCGCTCGGGCCCGCGCGGGGAGCTCGTGGCCCAGGACTGTGAGCCGGGACCCCTTCGAGGGCCGCAGCCTGCCGGCGAGAGTCAGCAGCAGGGCGGTACGCCCGGAGCCTGCCGGGCCGGTGACGAGCAGCATCGACCCCTGTTCGACAGTCAGGTCGAGCGGGCCGTACACCCTGCCGCGCCTGCCTTCGAGAGCCAGCCCGTGCGCCTCGATCGCGAGCCGCCTGTCGATGGCGGGAGTCGATGCTCTGGGCTCGTCGGGGTTCGGATCCTCGTCGCCGCGCAACGCCGCGACACCGGGTAGGGCCTTCATGTCGTGCTCCTAGCAATTCATACTGACTGTTCAGTACAAAATGATGGTAGCACCGCCCCGCGGCCCGCCGGCGCCGCCGACCGGGGTAGTCCTGCTCACGATCCCCGCGAGAAGCGCGGAAGTACTGTGGTGCAATGCTTCGCCACCCCCTCTGGCGCGGAGCGGTCCGCGTCCTCGCCGCCGTCGCGATCACCGCGACCGTCACGTCCCTCGCACCGTCCAGTGCCACAGCAGCGCCGTCCATCACCGTCTCGAAGGTCGCAGGCGGCTTCTCGAGACCCACCCAGGTCACCTACGCCAACGACGGCAGCAACAGGCTCTTCGTCGTCGAGCAGCGGGGCACCATCCGCGTCGTGAAGAACGGCAAGAAGCAGTCCGGCTACTTCCTCGACATCCGCTCCAAGGTCGGCACCGGCGGCGAGCGAGGCCTGCTGGGGCTCGCCTTCGATCCGGCGTTCAAGGCCAACCGGACGTTCTACGTGTACTACACGGGTGGCGGCGGCGACGTGATCATCGCCCGCTACAAGACCAACGAGCGCCGGACCTGGGCGAGCGCGAAGTCCGAGCGGCGCGTCCTGCGCGTCGAGCACAGCAAGGCCTCCAACCACAACGGCGGCGGCATGGCCTTCGGGCCGGACGGCTACCTCTACGCCGGCATCGGCGACGGCGGCGGGGCGGGCGATCCCGAGGGCGACTCGAGGAACATCCGCCGCAACCTGCTGGGGAAGCTCATCAGGATCGACGTCCACGGCACGGGATCGGGGCGCTACGACAGGTACGGCATCCCGCCGTCCAACCCGTACAAGGGGTCGAAGCCGGGGCTCGGCGAGATCTGGGCGAAGGGGCTGCGCAACCCGTGGCGGATCTCCTTCGACAGGGCCACCGGAGCGCTCTACGTCGCCGACGTCGGGCAGAGCAGGCGGGAAGAGGTCAACCGCCAGCCCAAGGGCGCCAAGGGCGGCAGGGACTACGGCTGGAACATCATGGAGGGACGCACCTGCTATCGCTCCTCGAAGTGCCCGCTGGCAGGCGACACGCTCCCGGTGATGGAGTACACCCACGCGGGCGGCAACTGCGCCATCACCGGCGGCTACGTCTACCGGGGCAGCGCCTACCCGTCCCTGCGCGGCAGGTACGTCTTCGGCGACTACTGCAGCGGAAGGATCTGGACGATCCCGTCGGTCGGGTCGAACCTCGCCGAGCAACAGGCCGCCCACACGTCCCTCACCATCACCTCCTTCGGCGAGGACCAGGCCGGCGAGCTCTACCTGGTGTCGGGGGACGGCGGCCTCTACCGGCTGCGGGCGTGAGAACGGGAAGGTCGTTGCGGCCCTGTCGCCGACCTGACTAGGGGTTGGCTGGATAATGTCGCGTCATGGCATCGCGTGACAGGAAGACGCTGCCGTCACGCATCGTGATGGCAGCGCACGTCCGCCTGGTCATCCTCCTGCAGTTGCTGCTGGGCACACTGGTCCTGCTCGGCTCGCTGGTGGTCCTGCTCACCCACGAGTACGAGGACGCCGAGGCGCTGGTCATCGGCGCCGGTGCCCTGTTCATCGCCGCGGCGGCGGCTCTCACGGTGCCGTGGCAGCGGTTCCCGCCGTGGGTCACCGGCATCCTCGCGGCCGTCGACATCGCCGCCATCGCCGTGCTGCGGATCGGCGCCCCCTCCTCCGGCTTCCTCCTGCTGTGGGCCTTCCCGGTCATCTGGGCGGCCTGGTCATTCGGCCTGGCAGGCGGCGGGCTGACCGTCGGTGCCGCCACCGCCCTCTACACGGCCATCACCGTGCTCGACACCAACGACGACGCGACGCTGAGCGCCGTCCTGTTCCCGCTCAGCCTGGCCGGCCTCGCCGCCGTCGCCCACCACACCGCGCGTCGCTCGAACGCCCAGCGGGAACTCCTGGAACGCCAGTCTGTCGCCCTGCAACTCACCGCCGAGCGCGCCCGCGCGCAGGAGGAACTCGTCACCAACGTCCTCGACGCTGTCGACTTCGGCGTCATCAGGCTGTCGAGCGACGGCGTCGTCAACCTGTCCAACCGCGCAGAACGCAGGCTGCAACGCGTCCGTGAGCGCACGGCCGACGCCACCTACGCCGCTGACGGCCTGACCCCGATCATGGACGACCAGCAGCCCCTCGCCCGCGCCCTGCGCGGAGAGGCTTTCGAGGCCGAACTGGTCTGGCACGGCGCCCCCGGGGACGACCGGCGAGCGCTCAGCACCACGGCGCGCCGGGTGAAGGACTCGCGCGGCGCCGACGCGGGAGCGATAGTCGTCACCGAGGACGTCACCGCCGAGCAGTTCGCGCTGCGGGCGCGCGAAGACCTCATGGCCTCGGTCTCCCACGAGCTGCGCACCCCGCTGACGTCGATCCTGGGCTACCTCGAACTCGCCCTCGACGACGAGGCCCTCACCCCTTCCACCCGCCGCGGCCTCGGCGTCGCGCAGCGGGGTGCCGAGCGGCTGCTGCAGTTGATCGGGGACATCCTCGCCACGGCCGCCGCATCCCGGCACGGCATCGCCCTCAGCATCGATCCGGAGCCCGTCGACCTCAGTGACATCGTCGGTGCCGCCATCGAGGCGGCCCGGCCCCGCGCCGACCAGCGCGCCATGACCGTCGACAGCACGGGAGTCGAACCCGCCGAGGCGTGGGCCGACCCGCATCGCGTCCGGCAGGTCGTCGACAACCTGATCTCCAACGCCATCAAGTACGCAGACCCCTACGGCAACATCGAAGTCGGCTGCACGACCGACGGCCACCACAGTTGGATAGCCGTCAGGGACCACGGCCCCGGCATCCCGCTGGAAGAACAGCCGCGCCTGTTCGAGAGGTACTTCCGCGGCGACGCCGTCCGCAAGACCGCCACCCACGGCAGCGGGCTCGGGCTGGCCATCAGCCGCGACATCGTCCGCGCCCACGGCGGCGAGATCACAGTCCAGAGCACCCCGGGAGAGGGCGCGACCTTCCTCGTCCGGCTGCCGACCCACGATCCCAGAGAGGGCAGGTCATGACTTTCGACCTCGTCACAGTGAGCTTCGCCACCGCGCTGGTGGTCATGGTCGCAGGGATAGTCTTCCTGCTCGAGACCCTGCTGCACGCTCCCAGCGACACCACGAGGCTGTGGTCGGTGTCCTTCCTGGCGGGCATCCTCACCACCTTCTGCTACCTCGTGTGGGCATTCGGGCAGCCCGGCGCGTGGATCGCCACGGCGGTCGGCAACGCGTCCTTCACCTTGTCGGCGGGCTTCCTCTGGCTCGGCTGCAGGAGATTCAACGACCACGACGTGAGGCTGCCCGTCACCATCGTGGGAGCCATCTCGCTGGCGGCCGGGCTGGCGGCACTCGCGGCCGGGCCGGACGGCGGGGACTGGGCCGGCGCCGCTGTGATGTTCGCGGGCATCGCGGTCTTCTCCACGCTGGGCGCCATCGAGTCCCGCCGCGGGGTGATGGGCAGCCAGACCGTGGCCATCTCTGTCACGGTGGTCCTGGCGCTCACGTCGCTGTACTACACGGCGCGGACCGTCGTCTTCCTGGTCCTCGGGCCCGGGAGCCCCATCTTCATGACCTGGTTCGGCACGATCGTCACGTCGTTCCTGACCATGACCCTCACCATCACAGCCCTCGCCGCCTTCTCGGTCCTGCGGGCCACCGAGACCACCCTGCGAGGCAGGGGCCCGGCGGGCACCCTGGGGCTGTCCGCCGACGGGCTGCTCGATCCCTCCTCCTTCGAGGCGGTCCTGCAGCGCGGCTGCGAGCGGGCCGAGCGCGAGAAGGCAGGCATCGCCGTGGTGGCGCTCAGGCTCGACGACCTCCCGGAGATAGCGACCGCCTTCGGCACCCAGGAAGCCGCCACCATCGTGCGCACCTGGCGCATCGCCGTCACCGACGGCAGCCCGCTGGGCGCGGTGGTCGGCGAGGAGGGGCCGTACGGGGTGATGGTCGCCCTGCAACTCGCGTCCCTGACCGAGGCGCGCGCGGTGGCGGCGAAGGTGCAGAAACGGGTGCTGGACGCCATGGCCGAGGCGGAGGCGGCGGTCATCCCCGTCGTCGGGGTCGGGCTGGCCACCACCGAGCACGTGGGTTACGACGCGTCGGCCCTCATCGACAGCTCGAACGAGGCCGCCAGGCGCTCCGCGGCGGCGGCGGACGCGGCAGTCGTCGTGGCGAGCTGACTACCTGGCAGTGAGCCGGTAGCCGACGCCGCGGATCGTCTCGATCCAGGTCGGCGTGGTGGCGGACTCGCCGATCTTGCGGCGCAGGTTGGCCACGTGCACCTCGACGGCGCGCTGGTCGTGCTCGGAGACGAAGGTGTCGAGGCCGAGATCCCGCTCACCGCGCAGGACGAGGGCGAGCGAGTGCTTGCTCACCACCCGCCGGCCCGCCTCCAGCAGCTCGACGAGGATGTCGAACTCGGTGCGCGTGAGGTCGAGGTCACGACCGTTCACTGTGGCGATCCGCATCTCCGGCTGGGCGCGGAGCCCCTTGTGCTCGAGCCAGCCCTGGTCGGACGCCGGCTCGGCAGGGACGCCGCCGCCCTGTGCCGGCACCACCGGCGGGGCGACCACCCGCGGGCGACGCAGCATGGCCTCGATGCGAGCCCGCAGTTCGCGGGGCCTGAACGGCTTGGTCAGATAGTCGTCGGCCCCGGACTGGAGACCCTGCAGGGTGTCGATCTCGTCGGCCCGCGCCGTCAGCATGACGATGTAGGTGGAGCTGATGGCCCTGATCCGCTTGGCGGTCTCGAAACCGTCCATGCCCGGCATGGAGACGTCGAGCGTCGTCACTATCGGGTCGTGGGTGCGGACGAGGTCGATGCCGGGCAGCCCGGCGGCCGCCGCATGGACCTCGAAGCCTGCCTGTTCCAGCACGTCCGAGATCAGTGACCTGATGTCGGCGTCGTCTTCGATGACGACCGCGACACGGGAATCGTCCACTGGCGCTCCTGTGGCTCTCGCCTCTGGGCGAGGCGCGGGGGTGACGTCGGTGATGATATCCCAGAACACCTTGCGAAATGCCCCTGGAGAACTCGCGGCGAGCGTCATCCGAGTGCGGCTTCCGAGCTTGTGGAAGCCGCATCGCGGGAGTCGTCGCCGGACGCGCCGGTCGCCGTCGGGGTGGGCGTCGGCGACGCCGTCGGTTCGGCGGTCGGAGCCTCGGTCGGCGAGCCGGTGGAGACTTCTGCCGGGACGGCGGGGGTCGTCTGGACCGGGGCGGCCGACGCGGTGGGTTCGGCGGACGGGGTCGGGGTCGACGTCGGCGTCGCGGTCGGGGACGGCGAGGGCGACGCCGTGGACGCGACCGCCACCGTCCGGGTCGAACGCGACGGGCAGGTGGGACCGTACTGGCCGCTCGCCGGCGAGTACGTCGCCACGCTGGCGAAGTTCAGCGGCTTCGACGCCGAGACGTACCGCGTGTTCCAGCCCGTCACCCCCCGCAGGGTGTAGACAGTGCCGCGGGCCGAGACGACCTGGACGTTCGGCGCCCACATCACTGTCCGTCCCTGCAGGCCGGCGGGGCACACGTAGTCGGCCAGGTCGAAGGTGATCTCCCAGGGGACGTTCCAGCGGCTGGTGCTGGTGACCGAGAGGTCGACCGAGGCGAACCACGCGTTGCTGGAGGAACTCGTGCGGAGGCCGTACGAGACAGTCGCGGCGTCGGCCGCCGGGACGGGGACGTTGTCGACGCAGTAGCCGGCGGTGACGCTCTGCTTCGACTGCAGCGTCTTCGCCCAGAACGGGCCGCCGATCGTCCACAGGTGGGTGGTCGCGTTGTACGAGACTGTGTCCCAGCCCCAGGCGCTGCGGAACCCTCCCGACAGCGGGTTGAAGCCCCACAGCGGCGGCAGCGACGTGTCGAAGGTGACCTTCCAGTCGACCGCGCTCGACGACGTGTTGGTCACCGTGAAGGTGTGGCAGAAGGAGAGCGAGCTGTTGTTCTCGTTCGTCTCGGTCTCGGAGTACTGGTAGCCGAGCCGGCTGTCGAGGTTGACGGCGTCCACCGCCCACCTGGTGGTCGGGGCCGGGTTGTCGACAGTCCCCGACGCGAGCGAGACCGCGTAGGCGCCCGCCGACCCGGCGGACGAGCCGAGGTGCTGCGGGGCGTTGAGCGCGACCGAGAACGTGCTGACCTCGCTGGTCTTCGGACGGGCGCTGCCCGCCAGGGCGGCGGTGTCGATGCTGACGGTCACGCCCCCGCCGGTGCCCGAGGACGCCCTGATCGCTGCCGAGGAGTCGAGCGAGATGAAGCCGGCGTACTGGAACAGCTTGCCGGTGTCGGCACCGTAGAACTGGACGAGGGCCTGCGTCCCCGCGAGCGACGAGGCCGTCACCGACCCGCCCGTGACGGCCACCGTGACGGTGCCGACGTAGGGGACGCCGCTCACGATGGTCGTGGCGGCGGTGGCCTTGAGGTCGAGTTGCGGGTCGAGCACGGCGCCCCGGAAGGACGCGAGGGTACCCCGCAGGCCGCCGAGATTGCCGGAGAACGAGGTGGCGAGGCCGTCCCCCGTCAGCGAGACCGCCACGGAGCGGAGGCCGTCGAAGCCCACCTGCCCACACGCGGCGGTGATGGCCGACTGGCTCAGCGAGACGCTGGTGCCCGCGGCTCCGGCGGTCGTCGAGACCTCGCACGACGTGGCGCTCGAGACGAGCGTGACCTTGATCCTGTCGCCGGCGGCGAACGATTCGCCGGGGTCGGTGCTGACCGCCAGCCCTCCGACCATCCAGGACGACTTCACGGCGACAGGCGTCCAGTCGAGCTGGACGCCGTTGATCCGTTGGGTGGTGCCCTGCGCCGCCGCGAGGGCGCCGCCGTTGACGCCGCCGATCGTGCTCGCCGCCGACACCTGGAGACTGACGAGCCCGAGCACGCCGAGGGTGGCCGCGACCACCGCGGCGCTACGCCTGAGCCTGGGCATCCTGCACTTCCTCTTCCAGTGCCGCCTCGGGCTTCGACGGCCACAACAGCAGCGTGACGATCCCGCCGACGGCGAGCGCTATGACGAACGGGAAGACCTGCGGGCTCCACAGCCTGCCCACACCCGGTAGGACGGCGACGGCCCTCCCAGTCACGTCGCCGTCCTCAAAGGACCAGGGATCTGTCGCTGCGTTGTTGTCGCCCTGCGTCGTGTAGTGGCCGGCGGAAAGCCCGACGATCCTGTGGATCACGCGGCCCCCTCCCCCGAACTCGCCGGCCGGTACGACATAGGAGACGATGTCGCCAGCCGCGTAAGACGGTTGGCGCGCAGTGATCACCAGGTCACCGCTGTGGTAAGTGCGCTCCATTGAGTGGCCGGAGACGACAGTCAATCCGACCACTCCGCCGAGGGGCGCAGGCCACAACAGCACCGCGCCCACAGCGAGCAGGACCCATCCCGCCACCGCACGGAGGACGCGGAGACCCCTCCTGACTCCGCGTCGCCGTGCGCGAAGGGGCGGCACCGCGACGTCGTCGGAACGCTCACTAGCGGCGCGTACCAGGGTCGTCGTCATGGTGCCCTCCCTTCGAGATCAGTAGGTGGGCTGTCAGCCCTGGACGGGGACCGAGGTGCCGTTGATGGCCACCGCGACGCCCGTCACCTTCTCGGCGAGGACCGCCTGCGAGGGGCGGGTCCAGGTGGCGCCGCCGTCGGTGCTGACGTACTCACCGAGCAGGCCGGTGGCGCCGGTCACCGCGAGGTGCACCTGGGCGCGAGCCGGGATGGTCTCGGTGGAGTCGGCGGCCTTCAGGGTCACGCCGTCGAGGACGTAGGCGCCGGCGCCGGCGTTGTACGCGGTGTTCCAGCCGACAGTCACGCCCTTGCTGACGGGGGCGGCGACAGTCGCCTTGTCGGCGCCGAGGGCGCCGCTCGTGATGCCGCCCAGCGTGGTGGCGGAGGCGCCGAGGGCGCCCGCCACGACGACGCCGGCCAGGACGGCGACGAGGCTCTTCTTCTGGATCTTCATGACAGGTTCCCACTTTCACTTCGGATGAGCTTGGCGGGCGCTTCCCCGCCGACACCCAGAACCTAAGGGGGCTCCCTCAGCCCATCCTCAAGACCGCCCTAAGCCCGCCTCAGGCTTCGCCGAAGATACGAAGGAGTGCGCCGATCGGCTTCCGACAGGCTCGTCGTGAACCCGCCCCGCGCCCGCGACGGGCGGCCGCGACGTCCTTCCGAAGCCCGCTCGGGAGTGCGAGGCTGGTGTCATGGCTGAGCCCCTGCCTCCCCCGGCCGAGCGTTTCGATGCGATCACCGCGCGCTGGCTCTCGCCCGGCGGCCCGCTCCACGATCCCGAGCGCGAGGGCCTCGACCCCACCTACGCCGAGCCCGTCACGCTGGTCGGCCCCGTCCCGCGCGAGCTCTCGGCGCCCGGGCCGCTCGACGACACCGGGCACTCGCCCTCTCGTCGCCGCTGGTGGGTGGTGCTGGCGGTCGTCGCCTTCACCCTCGCCTTCGTGCTGATCGGCGTGGGTCTCTAGAACTCCCCGTCCCACCGAGCATCAGGGCTCTCTCGGCGCTCATGGAACAGATTGCGCCCTGTCGGTCAGCGGCGTACCCGGTAGCACAGGTGCAGCACCCGATCACCCTGGACGACGACGGTCAGGTCGAACACGTGGCGGCCCACGATGGTGACGCCGATCTCGTCCCAGTACCGCCTGACATAGTCGTGGGAAGCCCGCGACACCTTCAGCACGCCGCCGTCGTCCAGTGCCGTGTCGCCGCTCACCAGCCAGTCGAACAGGGCGCCCGGCTGGTCGTCCCCGTCCGCGATGAACCCGTCCACAGACACCGAAGCGGACATCACTACCCTTCCCACCTGCGCTCCTTCGCTCGCTCGGTCGCCGACGAACCCACGGTAGGTGGGGGGCGGGCCGCTGGCTAGGCGGAACAAACACCCACCAGCCCGCCGCGCCGACCGGGGCCGGCGCCTGCCAACAATCCCGGTCAAGAAGACGGTTGTCCGGGCCGTCCGCGATCGACAACAATGCCGGGGTCAGACACGACGGACAGTCTCCGTTCCAGCGCCGGCGCCACGTGCCGACTGGGCGAGCTGCCCCTACTGAGCCGTCACGCAGCGACGCGTCCGGCGGTTCGGGAAGGTCTTCACGATGAGCGAGAAGTCCGGCGCGGGACGCCTCGGCAGGCGCCTCGCGGTCGCCGCCGTCGCCCTCCTGGTGGCGGTCGGCCTGGTGGTGCTGTCGCCGCCGTCGCTCGCCCAGGCCGCCTCCTCGGTTCCGGTGGTCACGAAGATCTCCGCCACGTCGGGCAGGATCGCGGGCGGTGCGAAGGTGACGATCCAGGGCAGGAACTTCACCCGCAGTTCGATAGTCCTGTTCGGCGGCGTCCCCGCGACGAGGGTCGTGTACACCTCGTCGAAGAAGCTCGTCGCGGTCGCGCCGCCGCATCGTGCCGGACGAGTCGACGTGACTGTCGTGACCCGCCACGGCACGTCGAAGAAGGTGAAGAAAGGCCGCTACACGTTCGTCGCGCCGCCCGTCGTGACGAAGCTGAGCTCCACCCACGGCAAGACCGGCGGCGGGGAGAAGATCACCCTCTACGGGAAGAACTTCACCAAGGTCTCGAAGGTCACGTTCGGCGGCGTCAAGGCCAGGAAGCTCAAGGTCCACTCGTCCACCAGGCTGACCGTCGTCGCGCCCCGACACTCCACGGCGCTGGTCCAGGTGAAGGTCGTCGGCTCCTACGGCACCTCCGCGGCGTCGGGGGCGGCGTGGTACCAGTTCGGCGTGCCCGAAGCCCGGAAACTGCGCGTGGCCAGCTTCAACATCAGGATCGCCAACGGCTCCGAGACGCCCCGGACGGCGTTGGAGAAGCCGTGGGAGCAGCGTCGCGTCGTGATCGCCGGCCAGATCAGGCGGGAGGGCATCGCCGTCGTCGGCCTGCAGGAGGCGTCGGCAGGGCTCGTTCCTCGCGGCGCCGTCCCCCAGTACCAGGACCTGGCCAACACGCTCGGCCCGCGGTACGCGCTCACGAGCGCCGAGAGGTACTGCACCAAGCCCGACGGCAACAACTGCACGAACGGTGGCAGCAACTCCGACAGGATCATCTATGACACCAGCCGGTTGGTCCTGCAGCGCGCGGGCGCCAGGTCGCTGGACGGTCGCGGCGAGGGCAACGGCTCAGCGCGCATGGTCGCCTGGGCCCAGTTCCTGGACCGCAACACCGGCAAGAGGTTCTTCTTCGCCACCACGCATCTCGAGCCTGGAGCCGACAAGAAGGCGCTCCACACGTCTCAGGCGAAGGAGGTGCTCACCGAGATCCGGGAGGAGAACACGGGCAAGCTGCCCGTCGTCCTCGTCGGCGACCTCGCTTCCACGAAGTTCTCCGCCGACAACACCGCGCACACAGTCTTCACGAAGGCTGGTTACGTCGACCCGCTGGGCAACACGCGGAAGCAGAAGACCGCCGCCAAGGCCACCGCCGAGAAGCTCACCAACGTCAGGTACAGCAGCCTCAACGACTTCAAGCCGAAGCCGCAGACTCTCAAGGGCTACAAGATCGGCTCCTACATCGACTACATCCTGCTGTCCAGCAAGAAGATCCGCGTCCTCGAGTGGGAGACGGTCCTGAACCTGAAGAACGGCCGCTTCAGCGGCGTCATCCCCTCCGACCACAACATGGTCAAGGCCACCATCACGCTACCGTGACGGCGCCTTCGGGCGGAGACTGATTGCTGGTCTGCCTGCGACGTCGCCGGGCCCACGCACCTGCCGCCCGCCGGAGATCCGTGGCGGGCCGGGATCGGAGCGGATGACGGGAATCGAACCCGCACTGTCAGCTTGGGAAGCTGATGTTCTGCCATTGAACTACATCCGCGGAGGCCTCTTTCGAGAGCCGCTCGTGCAGTCTATCCAAGGTCCGGCGGGCGCGCATTCCGGGCCGGCGGCGGGCCGGGAAGAGCCTGGCGTCGGCCGGCCGCGGCCCCGGGTCTCCGGGATCACCCGGAGCGTCCCCCAGAGCCACCCGTTCCGGCTACCTGCGGGCCTGCGACAAGGCGTAGCGTCGGACCCATGACAGCATCCCCCTCCGAACCCACTGACGTCGGCCCGGCGGTCGGCGGCGACCTCGAGGCGACAGACCTCGACAGGGAACACGTCGTCACCCTGCTGACCGAGGCAGCCAACGAAGGCCTGCTGCCAGCACCCGAACGTGACAGGCGCATCACCCTGGCCCGCGTGGCCGAGACCTTCGACGATCTGGTCCCGCTGACGCGCGACCTGGTGAACCTCGACGGGCCGGTCGTCCGTCCCGCGCCGCTGGTCTTCCCGAACGCGACGGCGACCCCGCAGATCGACCCCTCCAACGC
>JAEWIK010000345.1 GCA_023387135.1 Actinomycetes bacterium
CAGCGGCAGGTTGAGGATCGGGTCGGGTACGCCCCGGAAGATGCCGAGGGTCTCGCCGTTGGCGCCGACGAAGTACTGCTGCTGGGTGTAGCCGTAGAGCACCCAGCAACCGCCTGCCACGACGACCAGGGCCAGCAGCACGTTGAGGGTCACCTTCAGCCAGGCCAGCGGGCGCCCCTTGGTGGTGGGCGAGTAGCGGGCGTGTTCGCCGGCCGCCGGGTCGGGACGCGGGGTCTCCTCCGCCTGCAGCAGGGACGGCAGCCGCATCGTCGTGGTGTCGAACGGGCCGTCGAGGTCGATGATCGCCGCAGACCCGAGCACCTCGGTGGCGCCCGTCCGCTCGCCCTCGACGACGTCGGCGAGGATGATCGTGATGTTGTCCTGGCCGCCGGCTTCGTGGGCGAGCCTGACGAGCGACTCCATGACGTCGGCGAGGCCGCCCGTCATGACCGCCTCGATCTGCGCGTCGGTGACGGCACCGCACAGGCCGTCCGAACAGATCAGCAGCCTGTCGCCGAGGTCGGCGTCGGCGAGCTCGAGATCGGGGACGTGGTGGGCCTGCCCGTTGACGACCCGCAGGATGAGCGACCTGTGGGGATGTTCGAGGGCCTCCTCCTCGGTGATCCTGCCCTCGTCCACCAGGGTCTGCACCCACGAGTGGTCCTTGGTCAGGCGGCTCAGCGTGCCGTCCCTGAACCTGTAGGCGCGGGAGTCGCCGATGTTGGCCAGGCCCAGCCGGGTGCCGTCGAACATCAGCCCGCAGACAGTCGTCCCCATCCCTTCCAGCGAAGGGTCGGACGCGATCAGCGAGGCCACCTGGTCTGTGGCGTTGCCGATGGCGTCGTCGAGCGCCGCCAGCATGTCCTCGCCGGAGTGGTTCCCGTCGACAGCCTTGAGTTCCTTGATGGCGACGGCGCTGGCGAGGTCGCCCGCTGCGGCACCGCCCATGCCGTCCGCCACGACGAGCATGGTGGGAGAGACGTACGCGGAGTCCTGGTTGTTCTTGCGGACCAGTCCGATCTCGGAGTGCGCCTCGTAGCGCAGGGCGAGGCTCATGTCACTTCTCCAGCACGATCAGCGTGCGTCCAATGCGCAGGGTGTCGGAGGGGGTGAGGGGGGTGGGGACGCCGATGCGTTGGTTGTTCACGAAGGTGCCGTTGGTGGAGCCGAGGTCCTCGACGAAGTAGCCGCCCTCGCCCAGGAACACCCTGGCATGCCGGGTCGACACGTAGTCGTCGTCCAGCAGCAACTGGCAGTCCTGCGCGCGTCCGACGAGGATCGGCTGGCCGAGCTTCAGCACGGTGCCTGCCTGCGAGCCGTGGGTGACCTTGAGCGTCCGCGGGAGCCGCTTCTCGTCGCGCCGGCTGAGCTTGGGCGCCGGGTGGTCGATCGGCGCGCCCGCGGCGGCGAGTTCGGCGGGGCTGAGCTTGCGTCCGAAGAGGTCGGTGCGGATGACATTGCCGACGAAGAGGATGAACAGCCACAACGCGACGATGAAGCCCAGCTTGAGCAGCAGGACTATGAACTCAGACATCGTCCACCGGGGAGGTGATGGCGAGCCGGGTCGACCCGATCTCGATCCGGCTGCCTGCCGCCAGGGACGCCTGGCGTACCCGCTGGCCGTCCACGACGATGCCGTTGGTGGACCCGAGGTCCTCGATCCGCAGCTGCTGGTCGCCGCCGTCGCCGTCCACCACGATGCGGGCGTGCAGCCGGGAGACGCCGGGGTCGTTGATCCGCAGGTCGGCGTCGGTGCCGCGCCCGATCGAGAGCCCTGGCGGCGTCAGCGGGTGCCGGACGCCGTTCACCTCGACGACGAGGGTGGCGTTCCGGATGACCGTCGGAGTCGGAGGCTCGGCGGCGTCGACCCCCGCGACCGCCGAGGACGCGACGGTGAACCTGCCCACCGGCAGCGAGTCGTCGTGCAGGTACTCGATGGTGAGGGGGCCGTTGAAGATGTAGCCGTGTTCGTTCGCGTACTCCCGCAACTGCGGGGCGATCTCCGAGTTGAGGGTCTTCGAGTACGGGGTGAGCCGCTCGTAGTCATGGGTGGAGAGGCTGACGCGGAAATCGTTCGGAACGAGCTTGCGGGCACGATCGAGGAGCTTGGCCTCGCGGTCGAGCTCACGCTGCAACCGGGCGGTGATCTCGACGGGCTGGACGTCGCCCTTGAAGGCGCGCGCGAATGCCCCGCTCACCGCGTTTTCGAGGCTCTTCTCGACACGATCGAACACACCCATCAAGGCCCTCCCTCCGGGTCACGTTGCCTCACCCCAGCGTAACCAGCCGTTGATAGGTCAGCCTAGGGCCCGTCAGACCGACCCTAGCGGACCACCAGCGCCGGGTCGGTGAGAATCACCCGACGCGGCTGAGCAGGGCGCACGGCCAGTCACCGAGATCCTGCCAGGGGAAGAAGACCGACTCGTGCGTCGTGCCCGTCAGCAGGTTCCGCCAGGTGCCTTGGGGCAGCACGATCCGGTCCTGGTGCGCCTTCGAAGGGTCGATGGGGGTCCGCACGCGGCTGCCGGCCGTGGCCGGGGCCACCCCGCGGGCCGCCCGCGCCGCGCGTGGCAACCGGGTGACGATGGTGATCGCCTCCGGGACGTGCCCGCGGGCGAAGCCCCAGGCGTACTCGGTGCTCGACGCCAGCGGGGTGTACCCGCCCGTGGTGAACGCCTCGGGATGGGAACGCCGCAGGTGGAGCGCCGTCGTCGTCACGAACAGCTTCTCCGCGGCGAGCCTTCCCCGTCCGAGCGGGCTGGGGGAGTCGCCGACGCCCGCCTCCTGGTCGTGGGACTCGGCACCGTCGGTGTCGTCGTCGCCGTGCTGCGTCTCGCCGCTCCCTCGGGCTGCGTCGGGACCCAGCGTCCGGGTGGCGTCGTCCAGCAGGTGTGCGAGCTCGTCCCAGTCGATCGGGCGCCGGTTGTCGGGGTCGGTGAGGTTGAGCCGCACCGTCTCGCAGCCCTGGTAGATGTCAGCCACCCCGAGCGCCGTGAGCTGGACGAGCTTGGTGCACAGCGTGTTGGTGCGGACGGACTCGGCCACCAGGGAGTGCCAGTCGCCGAAGGCGTCGCGGACGGTGGGGTCCTGCAGGAGTTCGGGGACCGCCGCCTCGACTGCCGCCTCCGCGTCCTCGTTCACGTCGAACCAGGACGTCCACAGGCGCTGCTCCCGACCGGCCTTCCTCATGAAGGCGGCGAGCCTGCCGGCGTCCAGCGGGCCCGACTGCGTCCAGGTGGCGGCCAGCGTCTGCCGCCAGATGTTGCGGAGCGCCGCGGGCAGCCTCGCGGCCGCCGGGGCGACGGTCCTGACCAGGTGCTCCCACTCGTCCGGATACTCGCTGATCGGGCTCAGCCGGGCGCGCAGGTCCTCGCTGCGCTTGGAGTCGTGGGTCGACCCGAGGGTCATGGTCGCGGGCCAGGCCGCGTTCATCGACTGCAGCCAGCCGTGCAGTTCCTCGGGGGGCAGGCCGAACCTGCACGGGTCGGCCCCGACCTCGCAGAGGGTGAGCAGTTGCGGCCAGCGGTAGAAGCCGGTGTCCTCGATGCCCTTGCCGACGACGACGCCGGTGAGTTGCTGCAGGCGCTGCACGAAGCTCCGCCAGGTGGCGTCGGTGATCGCGCTCGCGTTGCTGAAGGCGGACGGGTGGTAGGCGGCGACCCTGACCACCCAGTCCATGACAGGCAGCAGCCTGTCGGGGAGGTGGCGGGCAGCGCGCTCGGCGGCGACGCCCAGCACGATCTCCGCGCTCGGGTCGACCTCCCGTCCTGGCCTCACGTAGGTGCGGTACCTGTCGAGCGCGTACAGCAGCTCGTGAAGGCAGGCGCCGAGGTCGTCCTCGGACGGCGTCGAGGTGGTCGCGGACGGCACCTGTCCTGGCTCCGAGGTGAGGGTCGGCGGGGCGGGGCGTGCCGCGAGGCTGCCCGCCTGCGGCTCGACGCTCACCATGGCTTCCCTCGTCGCGGCGAGTGTCGCCAGCATCCCGACGAGCCGGCGGACGTCCACCGCCATGTTCGCCGTCGCGATGATCTGGCGCGAGGCGCGCTCGATGTCCTCCCACACCGCCGCGGTGTCGTGGGGCAGCGGCAGGTCGGGGGAGTGCAGCGGAAGGAGCCACTCGTCTCCGTCCTGTTCGAGGCCGAGACGGGTGAGCGGGGCGTCGGCGGCGGGGTCGAGCTGGACGGCGTCGAACCGCCAGGCCGCGTCGTACCCGGACGTGCCGTGGACCCGCCAGTCCTCGGGCAGGTGCTCGTCGGCGGCCAGCACCTTCTCGGTGATCGTCCAGAGGCCGCCGGTGCCCTCGGCGAGCCACTCGAAGTACTGCTCCGGATCGGTGAGGCCGTCGGAGTGGTCGATCCGCAGGCCGTCGATGTAGCCCTCGCGGATCAGCTCGAACAGCAGCGCGTGGGTGGTGTCGAAGACGTCCCGCCGCTCCTGCCGGATGCCGATGAGGCTGATGATGTCGAAGAACCGCCGGTGGTTGAGCGGGGTTTCGAAGCCCGAGTAGCGGACGAGGGTGTAGCGCTGGCTCGCCAGCGCCTGCTCGACCGGCAGCTTCTCGGTGCCCGGGGCGAGCGGGTACGGGCTCTGGTCGACCAGCAGCACGGGTTCGCGCTGCCCGTTCGGGACGTCGCGGGTGCCGATCGTGATCCGTCCGGCCTCGAGCAGCGCGGGCAGGTCGTCGGGCAGGAACGGGATGATCAGCCGGCCGTCGTCGATGATGTCGAACCACCCGTAATAAGGGGAGTCCTCGCCGTCGCGGAGCGCCGACCACAGCATGGGGTTGGCCCACAGCGGGTCACAGATCGCCATGTGGTTGGGGCAGACGTCGAGGACGATGCCCATGCCGCGGGCGTGCGCAGCGTCGGCGAGCGCGGTGAAGGCCTGCAGCCCTCCCAGCTCGTCGGAGACCGTTGTCGGATCGACGACGTCGTAGCCGTGGGTGGACCCCGGCGCCGCCGTGAGGATCGGCGACAGGTAGAGATGGGTGACCCCGAGCTTGTCCAGGTAGTCGAGGCGCGCGTGTGCGCTGGCGAACGTGAATGCCGCGCTCAACTCCAGCCTGTAGGTGTTGAGCGGTGTGCGGCGTCCCGGATCCGGGCTGTGCATGAGCGTGCAACCTTCCGCTGGATTTCTGCCAACGTAGCAGGGGCCCGAAAGCCATCGGAGGAGCAACACTGCCCTCCGGCAGCGACGTTTACCGGCGGCCCGGCGCCCCCGGTTGGGCGGACCGGGGGTCTGGATGCTAATCTCGTGCGGCTGGCTTCTTCGGAGGTCGGGCGCGAGTGGCGGAATGGCAGACGCGCACGGTTCAGGTCCGTGTGCCCGAAAGGGCGTGGAGGTTCAACTCCTCTCTCGCGCACAACGACGCAGACCGAGCGCGGTGAGCGCTTGCGTTCACCGCCGAGGCCAAGTTGCTGACGAACGAGTTCGAGCAAGAACTCGTGAGGAGCCCCGTAAGGGGCCCCTCACTACGGAAAAGACGGAATCGCGGATCCTCTCTCATGACCGTTTCCGAATCGGGGGAGATCTCTTTGGCTAGGGCTTTGCGGCGGGGATGCGCTGCCTAACAGCGAACCCGGCGCTCGGTCCCGACCGGTGAGCCCAGGCTGGCTCAGACTTCGAGGAGGACCTTGATCTCGCGGCGTTCGTCCATCGCCTTGTAGGCTCCGGCGGCGTTCTCCAGCGGGACGCGCTTGGTGAACACCCTGCCGGGGTGGATCCTGTCGGCCTGGATGAGCTCGATCAGTTCGGGGAGGAAGCGGCGGACCGGGGCGGGGCCGCCCTCGAGGTGGACCTCGTGGAAGAACAGGTTGAGCCCGTCGATGGTCTGGTCGTGGGAGACCCCCACGAAACCGACATGCCCGCCAGGGCGCACCGAGGCGAGTGCCTGATCCATCGATTCCTGGGTGCCGACGGCTTCGCAGACGCCGTGGGCGCCGTAGCCGTTCGTCAACTCCTTGACCTTGGCCGCGCCTTCCTCGCCGCGCTCGGCGACGACGATGTCGGCGCCGAACTCGCGAGCCAGGGCCGCCCGGTCTTCGTGGCGGGAGAAGACGATGACCTTGTCCGCCCCGAGGGTCTTCGCGGCGAGCACGGCGCACAGGCCGACGGCCCCGTCGCCGACAACGGCGATCGTCTTCCCGGGGCCCGCGTTCGCGGCGACGGCGGCGTACCAGCCGGTGCCGAGCACGTCGGAGGCGGCCAGGTAGTCGGCCAGCTTGCCAGGGTCGTCCGGCTTGCCGCCGGGGACCTTGACGAGCGAGCCGTCGGCCAACTCGACGCGCATGTACTGCGCCTGGCTGCCGGTGTAGGTGCC
>JAEWIK010000363.1 GCA_023387135.1 Actinomycetes bacterium
GGATCACGATGGCGAGCAGCGCGACCGCCGCGCCGCCGTACAGCCCCCACCTGGTCAGGGCGTCCCACACCGACGGGCTGTCGCCGCCACGGGCGTACAGGCCCTCGGCGCTGGTCAGGTCGGCGGCGTTCCGCCAGGTGACTGTCGTCCCCGACACGGTGCTCTGGCCGCTGTGGTCCATCACCTTGCCGGGGAACGTGACGGCGACCTCGAAGGCGTCGACCCGGGACGGGAAGTCCTCCCCCAGGCTCGGCCGCCACGAGAAGACGAACTCCTTGCCCTCGTGCCTGACGTGCAGGTTCGCGTCGCCCAGCAGGCTGCCGCCGAACTTGTCGATGGTCGTGGTCCCACGCACCCGGCAGCCGATGTAGCCGTCGCGGCTGGTCGGCTCGGACGAGGTGGCATCGGGGAACCAGTTGCCGCCGATCAGGTAGGCGCTGCAGAGGTCGGTGCCCTCAGGTAGTTCGGTGGCCGCGACGTCCGACCTGACCTCGACGTGGAAGGTGTAGTTCACCCGGTCGTCGCGCTGCAGTTCGACATCGGCGTTGATGGCCACGCAGCCCGCGAGGAGCGGCGCCAGCATGACAGCCGCCACTGCGCGTCGCCACCAGACCATGCCAGCCAGCGTACGGCCTGCCGCCGTGCCACGCGCCTCCCGCGAGCCGACGCGCACGCCGGGACGCCCGGGGACGCAGCGAGGGCCGCCCCTGACGGGACGGCCCTCGCTGTGAGTCTGCTGGGTTACTCGGCGATCGCGACGTTGATCACGCGGCGGCCACGGCGGGTGCCGAACTCCACCACTCCGGCGCGCAGCGCGAAGAGGGTGTCGTCGCCGCCACGTCCCACGCCCTCACCGGGGTGGAAGTGGGTGCCGTGCTGCCTGACGATGATCTCGCCGGCGTTGACCTGCTCGCCGCCGAACCGCTTCACGCCGAGCCTCTGCGCGTTGGAGTCGCGGCCGTTGCGGGAAGACGAAGCGCCCTTCTTGTGTGCCATCTCAAAACCTCACTTGATCCCGGTGACCTTGACCTGGGTGTACTTCTGACGGTGCCCCTGGCGCTTCTTGTAGCCCGACTTGTTCTTGTACTTCAGGATCCTGATCTTGGGACCCTTGGTCTCGGCGAGCACCTCGGCGCTGACCTTGACCTTCTTGAGCTTGGCGGCATCAGCCGTGACTGTCTCACCGTCCACCACGAGCAACGGAACGAGCTCGACGGAAGCGCCTACCTCGGCATCAACCCTGTCGATCTCCACCACGTCGCCCACGGCAACCTTGTGCTGGCGGCCGCCACTGCGCACGATCGCGTACACGCCTGACCCACTCTCTTACGAAACCTGTCACGTCTGTTCGCCGGTGCGCGCATTGGTTGTCGCGGATCACCGGGGGAAGCCCGCCGCCGACAACGAAGCCAGAGCGAGCACCGAGGGTCAAGAATACGTTCCCGGAAGCGGGAGGGTCAAACTCGACCGGCTGCCGCGCTCGCGCGAGCCAGGATGAAGCCCGCCGCGGCAGCAGCCATGGTACCCACAGTCGCGGGCAGCCGCTCTCGTCCGGCCGCGCTCCTGGCGTCGGGCCCGTGGGTCCTGCCCTCCAGCGTGACAAGGGATGCGGGCGCGGTGCCCAGCGCCGCGAGCGCGTCGCTCACCTCGGCGGCCCCTCCGAAGGGGTCGCCCTCGGTCTGGAGGACGAGGCTGTCGGCGGCCACCCTCGCCAGCTCGTCCACCCGGGTCTTCTCGGGCCTGCCGGGAGGATGCAGCGGGAACGCCGAGAGCACGAGCCCGAGGGCCGGCTCCTCGTAGCACCTGCACGCCACCCTCGCGCCGGTGCTGCGTCCACCGACGAACAGCGGCACGGCGGGGAAGAGTGCCGCCACCTCGCGGAGGGCCGCCTTCCAGGCCCTGTCCAGCGAGGCCGCCGGCCCCGCCACCGCCCGTCCGGCGACCTTCCACGGCTGTTCGAACCTGAGCACGGTGACGCCCGAGGCGGGCAGTCCTGCCGCGAGCCCCGCGAGGTCGGGCGCGTCGATGCCGCCGCCCGCGCCGTGGCCCAGCACGAGGACCGCCGCCTGTTCGGACGCCCGCGACACGTGCAGCCTGCCCAGCTCGCCCGGCGCCACCTCGACCTCGTGTTCCACGTCCCTATGGTGACGCGTGCTCGGGCGGTCCACCATCTGTATATACTGCATATGAACAGTAGGGACGGAGGCCGATGCGCATCACAGTGACCAACGCGTCGCCGCTGCCGATCTATGAGCAGATCACCCAGCAGGTCAAGCAGGCGATCCTCACGGGGGAGGTGGCGGCCGGAGCCGCGCTGCCCTCGATCAGGCAACTCGCCCGCGACCTCAGGGTGAGCGTGATCACCACCACCCGCGCCTACAACGACCTCGCCCGTGACGGCTTCATCGTCAGCGTCCCCGGCAAGGGCGCCTTCGTCCAGCCCGTCAACAGCGACCTCATCCGCGAGCAGGTGCTCGTCGAACTGGAGGCAGCGCTCGGCGAGCTCGTGACGCGGGCGCGCCTCGTCGGGCTCACGCGCGACGACCTCACCGCCATGCTCGCCGCCGCCCTCGACGACACCCCGGACGACACCACCAAGGAGACCCAGTGACAGCCCAGGAAGCACCGGCCAGGACGACGGCCGCCCAGATCCGCCACCTCGACAAGAGGCTGGGCAGCTTCGCGCTGAAGGACGTCACCCTCACGATCCCCACCGGCTACATCACGGGGTTCGTCGGCCCGAACGGCGCCGGCAAGACCTCCACCATCAAGTGCCTGCTCGGCATGCTGCGTCCCGACGCCGGTGACCTGACGGTGCTCGGACGGCCGGCGGGCACCCCGAGTGAGGAGATCGGCATCGTGCTGGACTCCCCCAGCCTGGTCGGCGACTGGACGGCGCGGCAGGTGGGCAGGGCGGTCGGCGGGTTCTACTCGACCTGGGACGGCTCGGCCTACGCGGCCTGGTGCGAGAGGTTCGCCATCCCCGCCACGACGAAGGTCAAGCAGTTGTCCCGCGGCATGGGTATGAAGCTGCAACTGGCGATCGCCCTCTCCCACCGGGCGCGGCTGCTCGTGATGGACGAGCCCACCTCCGGCCTCGACCCGCTGGCGCGTGACGACCTGCTCGGCATCCTCCAGGAGTACATGCTCGACGAGCGCAACGCGGTGCTCTTCTCCACCCACATCACCGCCGACCTCGAGAGGGTCGCGGACTACGTGGCGATCATCAACGACGGCAGGATCCTGCACGCCGAGGCGAAGGACGACCTGCTCTCCCGCTACGCGCTGGTCAGGGGAGGCCCCGGTGACCTCACCGAGGACGCGCGCCGGGTGCTCCACGGCCTGCGCGCCTTCGAGACCGGCTACGAGGCCCTGGTCGCGCTCGATGACCTCGGGCTGCTGCCCCCGGACGTCGACGCCTCGACGCCCAGCCTCGACGACCTCGTCATCCATCTCTCCCGGAAGGTTCCCCGATGACCGCCCTCCGTCCCCAGCTCGCGATGGAGCTGTGGGTGTTGCGTCCCTACGCCCGGCAGTTCGTCCTGGTCCCGCTGATCGCGCTGGGCCTCGGCTTCCTGCAGGACACCGTCGTGCCCGTCATGGTCGTGATGGCCGTGCTCACAGGCTCGTACGGCTTCGCCGTCACCGAGACCTCACGGCTCGAGACGCTGTTCGCCACGCTCCCGACCTCGCGGCGGACGGTCGTGCTGGCCCGCTACCTGGTGACGGCGGGCGTACTGGTCGCCGTCGGGCTCTTCGCCGTGGCCCTCGACGGGCTGAGCGCGGCGATCAGGCAGCAGCAGTGGGACCCGACGGTGTCGGCGATGGTGCTCGGCGCCTCGCTCGCCCTCGCCGGCCTGGTGACAGCCGTCCAGTTCCCGTTCTACTTCAGGCTCGGCTACACGCGGGCGAAGCTCGTCACCTGGGTGGCAGTCGCCGTGGTCGCGGCGCTGATCGCCTTCCTCATGATGTCCACCACCCAGTTGGGCCCGTCCCCGCTCGACCAGGTCCGGGCGCCGGCCGAAGCGGTCCCCGTCATGGTGATCGCCGGAGGGCCCCTGCTCGCCCTGCTGCTGCTCGCCTGCTCGGCGGCGGTCTCGGTGCGGCTCTACTCGCGCAAGGATCTCTAGGAGGGCCACCGGCGACGTGGAATGCTGGGGCTCTCAGCACAGACGGAGGACAGATGGACTTCTTCAACCTCTACGAGCACGGCTTCGCCCGGGCGGCGAGCTGCACCTTCCCGATCACGATGGTGCAGCCGCAACGCAATGCGGAGGCGGTGCTCGAACAGGCCCGCGAGGTGGCCGCCCAGGGCGCCGTCCTCGCTGTCTTCCCCGAACTGTGCCTGACCGGCTATTCCATCGAAGACCTGCTCATGCAGGACGTCGTGCTCGACGCCACCGAGGCAGCCGTCGAGTGGCTGGCCGACAACTCCAGGGACGTCGGCACCGTCCTCGTGGTGGGCGCCCCGCTGCGCCGGCTGCACAGGATCTACAACTGTGCCGTGGTGCTCCACAGGGGCGAGATCCTCGGGGTCGTGCCCAAGTCGTACCTGCCCACCTACCGCGAGTTCTACGAGTACCGCCAGATCGCGCCCGGGGACGATGTCACCGGCGAACTGACGCTGGCCGGCGAGCAGGTGCCGTTCGGTGCCGACCTGCTGTTCCAGGCCAAGGACCTGCCCGACTTCGTGCTCAGCGTGGAGATCTGCGAGGACATGTGGGTGCCGATCCCGCCGAGCGCCGAGGCGGCGCTCGCGGGAGCGACAGTCGTCGCCAACCTCTCGGGCTCCCCCATCACCGTCGCCAAGGCCGAGGAACGCAAGCTGCTGTGCAAGTCGGCGTCCTCCCGCTGCATGGCGGCGTACGTGTTCTCGGCGGCGGGCGAGGGCGAGTCGTCCACCGACCTGTCCTGGGACGGTCAGACGCTCATCTACGACCAGGGCGAACTGCTCGCCGAGTCCGAGCGCTTCCCGCGCGGGGCCCGCGCGTCGATCGCCGATCTCGACCTCGGCACCATCGCGATGGACAGGCTGCGCCAGAACACCTTCGACGACAACCGCCGCAGCCACGTCCAGCGCACCGACGACTACCGCTGGGTGGAGTTCGAGCTCGGGGTGCCGCAGGGCGACCTCGGCCTGCGGCGCAGGCTGGCGAGGTTCCCGTTCGTCCCCGACGACCCTGCCCGCCTCTGGCAGGACTGCTACGAGGCCTACAACATCCAGGTCAGCGCGCTCGAACAGCGGCTGCGCGCCATCGGGCAGCCGAAGATCGTCATCGGCGTCTCGGGCGGCCTGGACTCGACCCACGCGCTCATCGTGGCCGCCCGCGCCATGGACAGGATGGGCAGGCCGCGCTCCGACATCCTCGCCTTCACGATGCCGGGCTTCGCCACGTCCGACCACACCAAGAGCAACGCGACGGCGCTGGCGTCGGCGCTCGGCGTCACCTTCGCCGAACTCGACATCAAGCCCGCGGCGAGGCAGTTGCTGAAAGACCTCGACCACCCCTTCGCGGGCGGCGAACCGGTCTACGACGTCACCTTCGAGAACGTCCAGGC
>JAEWIK010000368.1 GCA_023387135.1 Actinomycetes bacterium
GTTACGGCGCGCGCGGCGGCTCGGGAGGCTACGGCGGACGCGGCGGTTCCGGCGAGGGTGGTTCTTCGGGTCGCGGTTACGCGGCGCGCGGTGGGTCGGACGACCGCGGTTACGGCGCGCGTGGCGGTTCGTCACGCCCCCAGGGTCGCGAGCCTCGTCAGTACGAGGGCGGTCGTGGCGACTCCCGCGGCTACGGCGACCAGGCGCCCCGCAGGCGCGACGCCGGCCCGCGGGACCGCGGCCAGGCTCCCGAGCGTGGGCAGCGCGGCGGTGGGCGCCAGGGCGGTCCCCGCGACGAGCGAAGGCCCTCGGGGTACTCGGGCGGCAGGCCGGAGCGTTCCTCCTCCTCCGACGGCAGGCCAGAGCGTTCCTCGTACTCCGGCGGGAAGTCCTCGTACTCCGGCGGGAAGTCCTCCTACTCCGGTGGCAGGTCGGACCGCCCCTCATCCTCGGGCGGCGGTTCCGGGCGTTCGTCGTACGGCGGTGGCAGGCCCGAGCGTTCTTCGTACGGCGGTGGCAGGCCTGAGCGTTCTTCGTACGCAGGCAGGCCGGAGCGCCAGTCGTCCGACCGGACGCCGCGCGGTGGCGCGGGCAGGCGGGACGACGGCTTCCAGGGTCGCTCACGCGGGCCCGCCGGGGGCGAGCGGCAGGAGTTCACCGACAAGCCGCGCTACTCCCGCGACGACAGGTTCGGCGACCGGCGCGACGCCGGCCAGTCGGGTCCTGACCGCAGGGACCGGGACGCCGGACGTGGCGAGCGTCCCGAGCGCCGCGAGGGTGGTTTCTCCCCGCGTCCGCGCCAGGAGTCGGGCCGTGAAGGCGGCTTCGGGCAGCGTCCCCGTCCCGAAGGCGGACGTGACGGACGTCCGCCGCGGGCAGACAGGGGTGGCGCCGAGAGGGAGCCGCGACCGCCGCTCCACCCGGGGCTGGCTCCCAAGGCCAACGAGCCCGCGACGCCCGAGGGCCTCGACCTGCGGCAGTTGCCGCGCGGCGTCCGTGCCGAGTTGAGGAGCCTCACCGCCGAGCATGCCGAGGTGGTCGGTTCACACCTGCTCATGGCGGGGCAGTTGATCGACTCCGATCCCGAACTCGCCTACGCCCACGCCGAGGCCGCCCGTCGCAGGGCCGCCCGTCTCCCCGTGACCCGCGAGGCGACAGGGGAGACCGCGTACGCCGCAGGGCACTACGACGTCGCCCTCAACGAGTTCCGCGCGCTGCGGCGCATGAGCGGCACCAACGAGTACCTGCCCGCGATGGCCGACTGCGAGCGTGCTCTCGGTCGCCACCAGGCGGCGTTGCGCCTCGTCAAGGAAGGATTGTCGGCGAACCCCGACGTCAGCCAGCTCGTCGAGCTGCGGCTGGTCGAGGCGGGAGTGAGGGTCGACACGGGCCAGGCCGAGGAGGCGCTGCGCCTGCTCCGCACCGAGATCGAACGGATCGGGGCGCGCGGGCCGCGGCTCGCCAGGGCACGGCTCAGGTACTCCTACGCCGACCTGCTGGAGGCGGGCGGCGACGCCGAGCTCGCCGAGCGTTGGTTCACCGCGGCGGCGGGGCTCGACCTCGAGGGCGAGACCGACGCCGCCGACAGGGCGGCGGCCCTGCAGGGCATCACCATCTTCTTCGACGAGGACGAGGAAGAGGACGAGGTCGACGAGCAGGCCGAGGACGAGCAGGCCGACGGCGAGCTCGACGCGGCACCTGTCGACGACACCGACGCCGACACCGGCGAGGTCACGGGCGACGACATCGAGGCCGAGGTCACCGACGCCGACGACGCCGACGCTCCCGACGAGGACACCGCCCAGGACGGTGACGAGGGTTCGCCCACCGAGGAGGCCTGATGGCAGCTCTGATCGACTCCTACGACGCCGCGCTGTTCGACCTCGACGGCGTGATCTACCTCGGGCCGACGGCCGTGCCGAAGGCCCCCGCCACCATGGCGGCGCTCGCCGCCGCCGGCAAGCATGTGATGTACGTCACCAACAACGCCGCGCGCAGCGCCGACACGGTGGTGAAGCAGCTCGTCGGGCTCGGCTTCGAGGTGGGCCCCGACGAAGTGCTGACCAGCGGCCAGGTGGCGGCGGCCGGCCTGGCCGACGTGCTGGCGCCCGGGTCGAAGGTGCTCGTCGCCGGCAGCGCGAGCCTCGCCGGCCTGCTGGCCGAGAACGGGATGGTTCCCGTCGCCAGCGCCGAGGACGACCCGGTCGCGGTCATCCAGGGCTACGACCCCGTGCTGTCGTGGCCGTTGCTGGACGAGGTGGCGCTCGCCATCGCGGCCGGCGCCCGCTGGTACGCCACCAACGACGACGCCTCCCGTCCGACCGAGCGGGGTCTCGTCCCCGGGGCCGGGGCGATGATCGCGGCGGTCGCCACGGCGGTGGGCGGAGCGCCCACCACGTTCGGCAAGCCCCACCGTCCGATGATGGCCGACGCCGTCAGGCGCACCGGTGCACAGCGTCCCCTCTTCGTGGGCGACAGGATCGACACCGACATCGTCGGCGCGAACAACGCGGGGCTGGAGTCGCTCATGGTCTTCAGCGGCGCCCACGGCAAGCGTGACCTGGTCGCGGCGGGACAGGGCGAGCGGCCCACCCACATCGGGCCCGACGTGTCGGCCCTGCTGGAGCCGCCGCGTGACGCGGTCGTGGGGCGGGACAGCGCCGAGTGCGGAACCCAGCGTGCCCATCTCGAGGACGGCAGGATCGTCCTGGAGTCGGTGCCCGACGCCGAGGCCGCACAGTTCGACGCGCTCTGGGCTGTCGCGGCGCTGGCCTGGGCGTCGCCCTGGTCGGATGCCGAGCCCGCCCTGTCCAGTCTCACGCTGGTCAGGTAAGCAGTCGGGTCCGGCCGTCGCAGGACCGCTATTCTCATCGCGCCACCATCGGACAGGAGCTCCCCAAGGCACGACAGAACTCCAGCGCCATCGACCTCGCCCTGATCGCGGTCTTCGCTGCGCTCATCGCCGCCCTGGCGCTCACCCCCGCGATCCCGGTGGGCGTCGGCGTCCCGTTGACCCTGCAGACCCTCGGCGTGCTGCTCGCGGGTCTCGTGCTCGGGCCGTGGCGGGGCTTCCTCGCCGTCCTGCTGTACCTCGTCGTGGGGTTCGCGGGGCTCCCGGTCTTCGCCGGGGGATCGGGCGGGCTCGCCGTCCTCGGTCACCCCTCGATCGGTTACCTGCTGAGCTTCCCGTTCGTGGCGGCAGTGGCGGGCGCGCTGGCGGCCTGGTCGGTGCGCCGCGGCCTGCGGGCCCAGTACCTGTGGCTGACCCTGGCCGGCGTGCTGGCCTCGGTGGTCGTCCTGTATCCCGCCGGCATCGCCGGGATGATGGCGGTGCTGCGGCTCGACTTCACCAAGGCGTTCATCGCCAACCTGACCTACACCCCCGGCGACCTCGTGAAGTGCTTCGCCGCAGCAGCGATAGCGATAGCAGTCCACAAGGCGTTCCCGGCCCTGCTCGCGACGCGCAGGTCAGTCGCCGCGTAAGTCACTCGATGATCGAACTGCAGGGAGTCGGCGTCGAGGTAGCAGTGCCGCGGGCGGGTGGGAGCCCGCAGGTGAAGACGCTGCTCTCCGGGCTGGACCTGGTCCTCGCCGAGCACAGGATCGCCGTCATCGGAGCCAACGGCTCCGGCAAGTCCACCCTGCTGCGCCTGCTGAACGGCCTCGTGCTGCCGACGTCCGGCAGGGTCCTGGTCGACGGGCTGGACACCGCGAGCAAGGGGCGGGCAGTACGCGGCCTGGTGGGGTTCGTGTTCACCGACCCGATGGCGCAACTGCTGCTGGCCACGCCCCAGGAGGACGTGGAGCTCAGCCTGCGGGCGCGGGTCCGCGACCGGGCCGAGCGGTCCCGCGGCGCGAGGGAACTGCTCGACTCCCGCGGCCTCGGCCACGTCGCCGACCAGAGCGTCTACGACCTGTCGGGGGGAGAGCGGCAGCTCGTGGCACTGACCTCCGTCCTCGCGGCCGAGCCCAGGATCGTGGTGGCCGACGAGCCCACCACCCTGCTCGACCTGCGGAACAGGAACCGGGTGCGCGAGGCGCTGCTCGGGCTCGACCAGCAGCTCATCCTCGCCACCCACGACCTCGACCTGGCCTCGGAGTGCGAACGCGTCCTGGTCGTCGACGAAGGACGGGTCGTGGCCGACGGTCCGGGTGACCTGGCGGTCGCGGCCTACCTTGAGCTGATCGCCCGATGAACGGCGTCTTCAGGCTCTACGTCCCGGGTGACTCCTTCTTCCACAGGCTGGCCGTGGGCTGGAAGTACCTGGTGCTGGTGGTGCTGGTGTTCCCCGGGATCATCGCAGGGTCGGCGTGGGTGAGCCTCGGCCTGCTGGCCCTCGCCCTCGCGCTCGTCGCCGCGTGTGGTGTGGGGGTCGGCTACGGGTGGCGGATCTCGTGGGGAGTCCTGGCGCTGGCCGGGCTGCTGTTCGTCGTCCAATGGTTCTCGGGCCAGCCAGCACTGGGGGTGGCCGTCGCCGCCAACCTGCTCACGGCGATCTACGCGAGCCGCATCCTCACGATGTCGACCCCCGGGCCGGTGCTGATCGACGCCCTGGTGACCGCCGCCCGTCCGCTGCGGTGGACGGGGCTCGACCCCGAGCGCTTCGGCCTCGCTGTCGCGATCATGGTCCGCTCGATCCCCATGCTGTTGGACTCGTTCGGGCAGGTGCGCATGGCGGCCCGCGCCCGCGGACGAGAACGCCACCTCTTCGCTCTCGTCACCCCCGTCGTCGTCAGGGCGGTGGGCCTGGCCCAGGCGACCGGCGCCGGCCTGGCGGCTCGCGGACTCGGGGAGACGACAGTCGGCCGGGACTGATGCGGTGCGGGGAGCCCGTCGCTAAGCTGGTTCATTGAACGAACCTGTGAGAGAACGGGACCCATGGCCACTATCAAGGACGTCGCGCGACTGGCGGGAGTCTCGTCGGGGACCGTGAGCAACGTCCTCAACCGTCCGTCGTACGTGCACGCCGACACGAGGGAGAAGGTCCTCGCGGCGATCCGTGAACTGGAGTTCGTGCCCAGGCAGGGTTCGCGGCAGTTCCGGCCGGGACGCGTCCGCACTCTCGGGCTGGCCATCGCCAACCTCGACAACCCGTTCTTCGTGGACGTCGCGCTCGGCGCCGAGGCGCGCTGCATGGAACTCGGTGTCGGGGTGGTCATCTGCAACAGCGGCTACGACCCCGTCCACGAGATGCACAACCTCGACCTGCTCGTGCAGTCCCGCGTCCAGGGCATCATCATCTCCCCCGTCGACGAGAACAGCGCTCGCCTGGAGATGCTCAAGGACAGGGGAGTGCCGATGGTGCTCGTCGACAGGGTGGGAGACGACAGGGACTGCTGGTCCGTCGTGGTGGACGACGTCCGCGGCGGGCAGTTGGCGCTGCGGCGGGTCGCCGAGACCGGGCACACGAGGATCGCCTTCCTCGGTCACCCCGGCACGTCCCCGAAGGTGCGCTCCCGGCTCACCGGCGTGGAATCGGCCCTGAAGGACTGGCCCCGGGCGAGGGTCGAACTCATCGAGACCGAGAACTGGACCATCGAGGCCGGCGCGGCCGCGGGTCGTGATCTCGTCGCGAGGGCGGCGGGGACGCGTCCCACTGCCATCATCTGCGCGAACGACATGCTCGCGCTGGGCCTGCAGGTCGAACTGCTCCGGGGCGGCGTGCGGGTGCCCGAGGACGTCGCGATAGTGGGCTACGACGACCTCGTCTGGGCGTCCTTCGCGAGCGTGCCGCTCACCACCGTCAGGCAGCCGCGGCAGGAACTGGGCAGGACCGCCGTCGACATGGTCATGGAACTGCTCGTCAGGCCGGGGGAGCGACGGCTTCCCCGCAGCAACCACGTCGTGCTGCAGCCCGAACTCGTGGTGCGGGACAGCGCCTGAGTCAGCCCACGTCGTGCCACTGCCCACCGGCGGCGGCGGAGGCCTCGATGGCCTCGATCGTGGACTCGATCTCCCAGCCCTCGCGGAAGTCGGGCAGGACCCGTTCTCCCGTCGCTATCGCACGCATGAACTCGCGGACCTCGAAGATCTTGAGTTCGTGGAGGCCGAGGTTGATGCCCGACATGGGCCACAGCGTCTCGTAGTGGCCGTGGCCGGGGCCCAGCTCGATGGTGCGGTAGCCGTGCTCGGCGTGCCGGTCGGAGGCGAGCGCGACCTCCAGCTTGTGGCTGTCCTGCTGGCTGAACCGCACGGCACCCCTGGTGCCGGTCAGCACGAAGGAGACCTCGAACGCCCTTCCCGTCTGCACCCTGCTGGCCTGCATGGAGCCGATGGCCCCGTTCGCGAAGCCGAGCAGGGCGAGGGCGTGGTCGTCGTTGTCGATGTCGTGGACGACGCCGTCGGCGTCCTTGCGTCGGGGAACGACTGTCCTGGTGAGGCCTGACACGCGGGCCACCGGGCCCGCGAGGTGCCTGGCCAGGGAGATCATGTGCGAGCCGAGGTCGCCCAGCGCGCCGCCGCCCGCCCGTGACCTGTCGGTGCGCCACGTGAACGGGACGTCGGGGTCGATCATGGTGTCGGCGGAGAAGAAGCCGGTGAACGAGAACAGCTCGCCGAGCTCTCCCGCCTCCACCAGGCGCCTGGCGACGGCGATGCCGGGGTTCTGCAGGTACGTGAACCCGACGAGCGTGGCCACGCCGGCGGCCTCGGCCGCCAGCGTCATCGCCGCCGCGTCGCCGGTGGTGAGCCCGAGCGGTTTCTCGCACCAGATGTGCTTGCCTGCCCCGGCCGCCGCGATGGCCGGCTCGCGGTGGAAGGCGTTCGGGGTCACGATGTCGACGATTCCCACGTCCGGATCGGCGACCGCCTCCTCCCAGGAGGTGGTCCAGCGTTCGACGCCGTAACGGGCCGCCGCGCGCTCGGCCCGTTCGGCCTGGGGGTGGACGATGACCGACAGCTTCGGCTCGAAGGGCAGGTCGGCGAAGACCGCCCGCGCGCTACGCCAGGCCATCGTGTGTTCCTTCGCCATCAGGCCGTCGCCGATGACGGCGATGCCCACTGTGTTGCCGGCCACCTCGAGCCGCCTTTCTGTCGATCGGGAAGGGAAACGGGGGCGAGCCGGGCGTGCCGGCCCGCCCCCTCCGGAGGAGTCACATGGCGGGCTTCTCGGTCTCCACGTTCTCCTTGGTGACGACGGTGTTCTCCAGCGGCACCATCTCGGGAACCTGCTCGCCCTTCATGACCTTGATGAGCGTCTCGATGGCGAGTTCACCGTTGCGGAACGGAGGCTGCAGGATCGTCGAGTACTGGACGCCGGCGCGGATGTTGTCGAAGGCGCCCGCCTCGCCGTTGATGCCGACGATGATCGGCTTGAAGTCCTTGCCGCTCTCCTTGAGGGCCTGGATGAAGCCCTTGGCCATGGTGTCGTCCTCGGCGTAGACGCCCTTGATCTTGTCGCCGAAGCGGGTGATCAGGTCGCGGGAGGCGACGAGCGCCTTCTGCTGGTCGAAGTCGGCGTTGACGTAGGCGAGTTCGGTGATCTTCGCGCCGATCTCCTTCAGGCCGTCGCGGAAGCCGCCGGTGCGTGCGATCTCGGTGCCGTTGCCTGCCTGGCCGGCGATGATGACGAAGCCGCCCTCCTTGCCCATGGCGTCGTTGAGCAGGGTCGCGTTCTTCTTGCCCTGGTCGTACTTGTCGGCGCCCACGAACGAGGCGACGTGCTTCATCGACTCCTCGCCCGCCTTCGTGTCGATGGCGACCACGGGAATGCCCGCCTGCTCGGCGGCCATGAGGCCCGGCAGGTAGCTGTTCTCGTCCGCCGGCCAGAAGAGGATGCCGTCGACGCCACGCGACACGCAGGCGTTGAACTGCTCGGCGCCGGTCTGGGCCGAGAACTCCTCGCTGACGATCGTCAGCTTCACCTTGGCGGCGTCGGCCGCCGACTGCGCGCCCTCATTGGCGGGAGTGACGTAGGGATGGGAGTTCGCCAGCGTGACGTAGCAGATCTCCTTCCCCTCGACGGAACCGCCGGCGGCTGCGCTCTGGCTCGGATCCGCCGGTGCGCTCTGCGCGGGGCCGGCGGCCGCAGAGGAACAGCCGGCGAGCGCCATCAGGACCGCGGCGGCCGATGCCACCACCGTCTTGCGACCTGTGAACATGCGTTTCTCCTAGTGGGTCGTAGGTGTTGCGGATTCGTCCCTCACGACTCGATGCGTGCGGAAAGCCGTGCGTCGATCGCTGCCGGCCAGGCGGTCGAGAGCGATCAGCAGGATCAGGAGCAGGCCGGTGTAGATGGCCTGGGTGTAGGCGGGAACCCCGCTGAACTCCAGCAGCGTCGTGAGCGCGCCCAGCGCTATGACGCCACCGAGGGTGGCGAGGGCCGAGCCACGGCCGCCCTCGAGCCGCGTGCCGCCGATGACGACCGCCGTGATGGCCGGGATGAGCATCGTCGAGCCGGCCACCGGGGAGCCGGCGGCGTTGCTCAGCGACTGCAGCACTCCCGCGGCACCGCTGAGGAAGCCGGAGAAGACGAACACGAGGGCGAGGTAGCGGTTGGGCTTGATGCCCGCCGAGGCTGCCGCGGCAGGGTTGCCGCCCACCGCGTAGAGGTTGCGGCCCATCGGTGTCCAGCGCAGCCAGACCAGCATGAGCAGCGCCATCGTGAGGAAGATCAGCGACCTCGGCGTGAAGATCTCCGCCACCCGGGCGGTCAGCCCCAGGCCGAAGGTGGCGTCCTGCGAACTCAGCGGGTACGAGTTCGTCAGCAGCAGGGCGAGCGAGGCGAAGATCAGCAGCGACGCCAGCGTCGCCACCAGGGAGCTGATCTTGAACACGACCACCACGACGGCATTGAAGGCACCGATCAGGGCGCCGACGGCGAGGCCGCACAGCAGTGCCGGCACGTTGCCGAGGACCGGCTGCAGGCCGATGGTGGTGATGCCCGCCATCGACAGCGTGGAGCCGACCGACAGGTCGATCTGGCCGGCGATCAGGACGGGGGTGAGGCCGAGGGCGAGCAGCCCGACGATGGTCGCGCGGTCGAGCACCGAACGCAGCGTGCTGACGGCGAAGAAGTCCGACAGCAGCAGCGCCCCGAGGATGGCGACCGCCACCAGGACGATGACGAGCCTGAACCTCACTGCTGTGTCGAGGAGGGAGCGGGGAGTGAGGCGGTTCATGCGCGGTTGGCCCTCCGTCGGAAGTAGACGTCGACGCCGACTGCGACGACGACGATGAGGCCGGTGACGAGATCCCGCGCCTGGGT
>JAEWIK010000137.1 GCA_023387135.1 Actinomycetes bacterium
GTCTATCACCTCGACGCGCATCGGGCTGGCGTTCATCCTGTCCAGCAGCGCGGGGAAGGTGGCGGGGTCGCCCAACTCGATGCCCACCAGCGCCGGGCCGGTCTCCCGGTTGCTGCGCTTCACGTACTCGAACAGCGTGATGTCGTCGTCGGGGCCCAGCACCTCGTCGAGGAACCGCCGCAGCGCGCCCGGTTCCTGCGGGAAGTTCACCAGGAAGTAGTGCTTGCGTCCCTCGTAGACCAGGGCGCGTTCCACGACCTCGGCGTAGCGCGAGACGTCGTTGTTGCCGCCCGAGACGACTGCCACCACCACCTGCCCGGGCTCGGGGGCGAACAGCCCGAGGCTCGCGGTGGCGAGCGCGCCGGCGGGCTCGGCGATGATCCCCTCGGTCTGGTAGAGCTGCAGCATCTCGCTGCAGATCCTGCCCTCGGGCACCGCGTACATGGCGGGTGCGTGCCGCGCGGTGATGGAGTAGGTGAGCTCTCCGGCGCGGCGGACCGCCACGCCGTCGGCGAAGCCGTCGAGCGAGACCAGGTCCTGCGGGCCACCGGCGGCGAGGGCGGAGGTCATGGTCGGGGAGCCGAGGGGCTCGACCCCCACGACCTGCGTCGTTGGACTGTTGGTCGACAGCCAGGTGAGGCAGCCGGCGAGCATGCCGCCGCCGCCCACCGGCACGACGAGCACGTCCGGCGACGACCCGAACTGTTCGCAGATCTCCCGCGCGAGCGTTCCCTGCCCGGCGATCGTGCGCGGATCGTCGAAGGCAGGGACGATCGTGGCGCCGCTCCGCACTGCCTCGGTGGCGGCGGCGGCCGCCGCCTCGTCGTAGGTGTCCCCGACGACGACGAGTTCGATCCTGCCGTCGCCGAGGGCGAGCATGCGTTCGCGCTTCTGCCGGGGCGTCGTCGACGGGATGTAGACCCGTCCCTGGATGCCGAGCAGCGCACAGGAGAACGCGACCCCCTGGCCGTGGTTGCCGGCACTCGCGCAGATGACGCCGGCCCGGCGCTCGTCGCCGCTGAGCTGGGAGATGAGGTTGTAGGCGCCGCGCAGCTTGTACGACCTCACGGGCTGGAGGTCTTCTCGCTTCAGCCACACGTGCGCGCCGGTCAGCCTGCTGAGCCGCTCGTTGAGCTGCAGGGGAGTCTTGACGATGACGCCTTCCAGCCGCCGCGCTGCCTCGTCGACGGCGCTGGCGTCCACGTACGTCTCGGCGGTCACTGGCTCGTCCTCCGCGTTGTCACGACTGCTCGGCCCGCCGGGGACCCGGTGGGCCCCACGTTCTGGCCTTGTCACCCTGCATTGTGACACCGCCGCCGGCGCGTTCTCCCGCCGCCCATCGCCTGCCGGGACGGTGGCTCGCCAGGGAGCCGGCCGTCCAGTGCGTGCTACGCGGTCCCGCTGCTGGCGGGACGGGTGAGCGGCAGCGCCTCGGCGGCCAGTTCCTCGATGGACGGCTGCCGCGACGGCGGCAGGTCGTCCTCGACGGCCCGCTCGCGGCCGATCAGGACGGGGATCGCCGCAGCGTCCTCGGTCAACTCCGGTGCTGTGAGCGGACGGACCGACGCCTCGCTGGGCTTGACCTTGTCGAGGGTGCCGTCCACCACCTTGAGCTCCTTGAGCTTGCGGGCGGTGACGAACACGCGGCCCTCCAGCGAGCCGACCGCCGAGTTGTAGGACTTCACGGCGCTGGTGAGCGAGCGTCCCACCCCGTCGAACAGGCTGCCGAGCTTGGCGAGCCTGTCGTACAGCTCGCGGGCGAGCAGTTGGACGTCTTTGGCCGAATCGGCGAGCGCCGCCTGCTTCCACGAGTAGGCGATGGTCTTGAGGGTCGCTATCAGCGTCGAAGGAGTCGCCACCACGATGCCGCGCGCGAGGGCGTACTCGTGCAGGTCGGGGAGCACGCCGCAGGCCTCGGCGAGCAGCGCCTCGCTCGGCAGGAACAGCACGACGAAGTCGGGCGTGGCGCCGTCGACCTTGAAGTAGTCCTTCCTGGACAGCAGGTCCACGTGGTCGCGCACGTTCTTGGCGAAGTGCTTGAGGTGCCCGTTGCGCTCGGACTCGTCGGCGGCCTCGTGCGCGTCGAGGAACGAGGTGAGCGGCACCTTGGAGTCGACGTAGACGAACTTGCCCTCGGCCAGGGTGACCTTCACGTCCGGCCGGATGGTGGTGCCGGCAGTGGTCTGGGTGGTCTCTTGCTCGACGAAGTCGCAGTGTTCGAGCATGCCGGTGATCTCGAGGATGCGCTTGAGCTGCAGCTCGCCCCACGAGCCGCGGACCTGCGGCTTGCGCAGGGCCGTCACCAGCGAGTTGGTCTCACGCTTGAGCTGCTCGCCGGTGAGTTGGACGGCCTTGACCTGCTCCTTCAGCGTGGAGGCGAGTTCGACCCTGCCCTGCTCGACCTCGTTGAGCCGGGTGTTGAACCTCTCGAGGCTCTCGCGGACGGGGGCGAGCAGCGCGTCCGTCTGCTTCTGGCGTTGGTCGGCGGCGGCGTCGGCCTGCCTGCTCTGGTTCGCCAGCACCTCCGCCGACAGCGCCTTGAACTGGGCAGTGAGTTGCTCCCTGTCGGCGGCGATCTCGTCCGCCCGCCTGACCGCGGCGTCGCGGTGCGCGAG
>JAEWIK010000200.1 GCA_023387135.1 Actinomycetes bacterium
GATCAGGGACTTCGGCCTGCCCGCTCGGACCGCCGCCGTCGAGTTCGACCTCGACGCGCTGATCGCGCTGGCGCCCGCGCGGGGGACCATCGGCAGCGTCTCGTCGCGTCCCCTCGCGAAGGAGGACGTCGCGCTGGTGGTGCCGGAGGCGATCTCGGTCGCCGCGGTGCGGGAGGCGTTGGCGGCCGGCGCCGGCGACCTGCTGGAGTCGATCAGCCTGTTCGACGTCTTCACCGGTGGGCAGGTGCCCGAGGGCCACAAGTCGCTGGCTTTCGCGTTGCGCTTCAGGGCTCCCGACAGGACGCTGACCGACGCCGAGACCGCCGCCGCCCGCACGACTGCCGTGGCCGAGGCCGAGGCTCGCACCGGCGCGCAGTTGAGGGCTTTCTGAGCCTGCCGTGGCACGGCCCGGGCGCGGATGAGCGTCCCTCCCGGGCCGGGTGGAAGACTGTTGCCATGAGGACAGTGCGCGACATCGAATGCTTCCTTACCGACATGGACGGCGTGCTCGTCCATGAGGAGATGCCGCTGCCGGGCGCGGCGGAGCTCATCGAGCGCTGGGTGACGACGTCCAGGCGCTTCCTGGTGCTCACCAACAACTCGATCTACACCGCGCGCGACCTGGCGGCGCGGCTGGCGCGCTCGGGGCTCAACATCCCTGAGGAGAACATCTGGACGTCGGCGATGGCGACAGCCTCGTTCCTTCGCAACCAGCCGGGCACCAAGACTGCCTTCGTGATCGGCGAGGTGGGGCTGACGACGGCGCTGCACGAGGCGGGATTCGTGCTGACCGATGTCGACCCCGACTTCGTCGTGCTGGGGGAGACCCGCAACTACTCCTTCGAGGCGATCACGAAGGCGATTAGGCTGATCACCGACGGCGCCCGCTACATCGTCACGAACCCTGACGCCACCGGCCCCAGCCGGGACGGCATCCTGCCTGCGACCGGCGCCGTGGCGGCGATGATCACCGCCGCCACGAACCGCACCCCGTACGTCGTCGGCAAGCCGAACCCGATGATGTTCAGGTCGGCGATGAACCGCATCGAGGCGCACTCGGAGACGACGGCGATGATCGGCGACAGGATGGACACCGACATCGTGGCCGGCATGGAGGCGGGCCTGCTCACCGTGCTGGTGCTCACCGGCGTCACGACCTCCGCCGACGTGGAGACCTATCCCTTCCGCCCCGACATCATGCTGGACGGCGTCGAGGACCTGGTGAAGCTGATCTAGCGGGCTGAGACCGCGGTGGCATGAATATTCCGAGTGCGGCATAATCATTCCCGTGACTTTCTCTGTTGCGGTGGCGGGAGCCACCGGCTACGCCGGCGGTGAGCTGCTGCGCGTCCTCCTCGGCCACCCGCAGGCGCGGATCGGCACGCTCACCGCGAAGAACAGCGTCGGCGACAGGCTCGGCAGCCACCACCAGCACCTGGCGCCCCTCGCCGACCGTGTCGTCGAGGAGACCACCCCCGAGGCGCTGGCGGGTCACGACGTCATAGCGCTCGCGCTGCCGCACGGCACGTCGGGCGCGATCGCCGCGCAGCTCGAGACGCTGTCGCCCGGCTCGCTGCTGGTGGACCTCGGCGCCGACCACAGGCTGGAGTCCGCCGCCGCCTGGCAGGCGTACTACGGCGGCGAGCATCCCGGCACGTGGACGTACGGCATGCCCGAGCTGCTGCTGGCCGGCGGGTCGAGGCAACGCGAAGCCCTGGCGAGCGCGCGCCGGATAGCGGTCCCCGGCTGCAACGTCACGGCGGTGACCTTCGCGCTCGGGCCCGGCATCGCCGCGGGGGTCATCGAGCCCACCGACCTGGTGGCGGTGCTCGCCAACGGCGTGAGCGGCGCCGGCAAGTCGCTCAAGCCCCACCTGCTGGCGTCCGAGATCCTCGGCTCGGCGAGCCCGTACTCGGTGGCCGGCGTCCACCGGCACATCCCCGAGATCGAACAGAACCTCGGCAAGTCGCGCGGCGACGAGATCAGGATCAGCTTCACCCCCACCCTCGTCCCCATGGCCCGCGGCATCCTAGCCACCTGCACGGCGAAGCTCGCGTCCGGGGTGGACGCCGCGGCGATCCGGACGGTGTGGGAGGACGCCTACGCGTCGGAGACCTTCGTGAACCTGTTGCCGGAGGGCGAGTGGCCGGCGACGGCGGCGACCCTCGGCGCCAACACCGCGCTGGTGCAGGTGGCGGTGGACGAGCGGGCCGGCCGCGTGGTGGCCATCTGCGCGCTCGACAACCTCGTCAAGGGGACGGCGGGCGCCGCCGTCCAGTCCATCAACCTCGCCCTCGGCCTGCCCGAGACCCTGGGCCTGACGTCAGTGGGAGTGGCCCCGTGAGCGTGACAGCAGCCAAGGGATTCGTCGCCGCCGGAGTGGCGGCCGGCATCAAGGCTTCGGGCGCGCCCGACCTCGCCCTCGTGGTGAACGAGGGGCCGGACGCGCACGCCGCCGCCGTCTTCACGACCAACCGCTTCAAGGCGGCGCCGGTGCTGTGGTCGCAACAGGCCATCGCGGTGCCCCGGCTGGCGGCGGTCGTGCTCAACTCCGGCGGCGCCAACGCCTGCACGGGGACGGCGGGCTTCGCCGACTCCCAGCAGACCGCCGAGTGGGTGGCGGCCGAGGTGGGCTGCGCGGCGCTGGACGTGGCGGTCTGCTCGACGGGGCTCATCGGGGTGAGGCTGCCGATGGACAAGGTGCTGGACGGCATCCAGCTCGCCGCGCAGGACCTGTCGGCGGTCGGCGGCGACTCGGCCGCGCAGGCGATCATGACGACCGACACCGTCTCGAAGCAGGCGGTTCACACCTCGCCGGCCGGCTGGACCATCGGCGGCATGGCGAAGGGAGCGGGCATGCTCGCTCCGGCCCTCGCCACCATGCTCGTGGTGCTGACCACCGACGCCGCGCTGGAGCCCGAGGCGCTCGACGAGGCACTGCGGACGGCCACCTCCTTCACCTTCGACCGCACCGATTCCGACGGCTGCATGTCCACCAACGACACCGTGCTCCTGCTGTCCAGCGGAGCCTCAGAGGTGGCGGCGGACGCCGTGGAGTTCACCGAGGCGTTGACGGGAGTCTGCGCGTCCCTGGCGAAACAGTTGCTCGCCGATGCCGAGGGTTCGGCCCACGACATCGAGGTGAAGGTGGTCGGTGCCGCCACCGAGGCGGACGCGCTCGAGGTGGCCCGGTCGATAGCCCGCAGCAACCTCTTCAAGTGCGCAGTTTTCGGCAACGACCCCAACTGGGGGCGCGTCCTGGCCTCGGCCGGCACGACTGCCGCAGCCTTCGACCCCGACCACGTGGACGTGGCCTTCAACGGGATCACCGTGTTCGTCGACGGGGAACTGGGCGCCGACAGGTCGCAGGTCGACCTGACGGGCCGCGAGGTGCTCGTGGAGGTCAACCTCCACGCGGGCGGCGAGAGCGCCGCGATCCTCACCAACGACCTGACCTACGACTACGTCAAAGAGAACGCGGAGTACTCCTCATGAGCCCCGATCCGCTGACCAAGGCGGCCATCCTCATCGAGGCGCTGCCGTGGCTGGAGCAGTACGTCGGCAAGACGATAGTGATCAAGTACGGCGGCAACGCCATGATCGACGACGCGCTGAAGGCCGCCTTCGCGCAGGACATCGTGTTCCTGCACAGGGTCGGCGTCCGTCCTGTCGTCGTCCACGGCGGCGGGCCGCAGATCTCGTCCATGCTGAACCGGCTGGGGATCGCCAGCGAGTTCCGCGGCGGGCTCCGGGTCACGACGCCGGAGGCCATGGACGTGGTGCGCATGGTGCTCATGGGACAGGTGAACCGCGAACTGGTCGGGCTGCTGAACGCCTACGGCCCGTTGGCTGTCGGCCTGTCGGGCGAGGACGCCGGCCTGCTGACCGCCGAGCGCAAGGGGCTGGAGGTGGACGGCAAGCAGATCGATCTCGGGCTCGTGGGCGAGGTCACCGAGGTCCGTCCGGAGGCGGTGCT
>JAEWIK010000207.1 GCA_023387135.1 Actinomycetes bacterium
ACCTGCTGGAGATCTCGAGGTTCGACGCCGGCGCGGCGGTGCTCACCCTCGACTACACGGACCTCGCGACGCTGGTCGCCGAGGAGGTCGACGCCGTGGCGCCGCTGGCGGCCGAGTTCGGTAGCCAGGTGGTGGTGGACGCGGCCGGCGAGTGCAGGGCCGAGGTCGACTCGCGGCGGATCCGCAGGATCGTCCGCAACCTGCTGACCAACGCCATCGAGCACGGCGAGGGCAAGCCGATCGCCGTGCACGTCAGGTGTGACGAGGACGCCGCCGCGATCGCGGTGCGGGACCACGGAGTGGGTCTCACGACCGCGCAGGCGCGCCTGGTGTTCGACAGGTTCTGGCGCGCCGATCCCGCCCGCGGCAGGCGGGTGGGAGGAACGGGCCTCGGGCTCTCGATCGCCCAGGAGGACGCCAGGCTGCACGGCGGCACCCTCGAGGTGTGGGGGCTGCCCGGCCAGGGTGCCCAGTTCAGGTTGACTGTGCCCCGCCACGCCGGCGGGACGCTGGTGGACTCCCCGTGGCCGCTCGTCCCCGCCGAGACCGAGGGGGTGCGCGATGCAGTGGCCACCGCCTGAACCGCGGTCCCGCCGACGTCGGGCCGCCGCGGTCGTGGGCCTCGCCCTGACGCTGCTGCTGGGCGCCTGTGCGACGGTGCCGACGTCAGGGCCCGTCGAGGAACACGACTTCAGGGACGAGCCCGCGAGTTCGAGCGTCCTGGTGGCGCCGGTGCCACCGGCGCCCGGCGCGTCTCCGACCCTGGTGGTCGAGGGCTTCCTGCACGCCATGAGCACCGACCAGGCCGACTTCGCCGTCGCCAGGCAGTACCTCACCGACGCCGCCGCCAGCACCTGGGATCCCGGCGCCGGCACGACCGTGTACGCCGACGGCACGCCGCCGCGGGAGACCGAGAACTCGGTCGTGCTGTCGGTGCCGATCGTGGGGACGCTCAGCGCCCGCGGCGAGTTCCGCGAAGCGACGGGCAGGCTCAGCCAGGACTTCAAGCTCGTCAAGGGCGGCGACGAACAGTGGCGGATCTCGCAGCCTCCCGAGGGGCTGCTGATCTCCCGGTACGACCTCGCCAACAACTACACCGCCGTCGACCTGCACTTCCTCGACATCACCGGCACCGCGCTGGTCCCCGACAGGCGGTACTTCCCGCTGAACTCGTCGCTGTTGAAGAACATCGCCAAGGCGCAACTGGCGATCCCCAGCTGGTGGCTCGCCCGGGCAGTCCGTCCGGTGGTCACCGGCAGGATCGCCGTCGAGTCGGTGGAAGCGTCCCAGCAGGGAGTGGCCCAGGTCGTGCTCAGTTCGAACGCGCTCGTGCTGACCAACGAGCAGCGGCACACCCTGCTCGCGGAGCTGACCTGGACGCTCACCCAGCCCGCGCTCGCCGAGCTGATGGGGGTCCAGGTGATGGCGGGGGTGACACCGCTGACGGCGCCGAACGTCTCCGGCGGCGTGCTGACGACGAGGACGTTCAGCGAGCTCGCGCCGGTGGACAGCCGCTACCCCTCCCGCCTGTTCGCGTTGTCGCACGGGAAGGTGCTGGACGTCACAGACTCCACGAACTGGACGCAGGCCACCCAGGTGGCGCCGGCCGTCGCCGACGCCGGGTCGTTGGCGGTGCGGGCCGACCTGCAGCAACTGGCGTTCGTGAACGCCGAGGGCACGAGGCTGTCGGCCACGACGCTGTCGGGCACCGCCGTCACGACGGTGCTGGAGGGGAAGAAGCTGCTGCGTCCCGCCTACTCCCGGCAGCAGGAACTGTGGGCCATCGAGGACGGCGCGAAGGCGTCGGGCTTCAGGGTCTTCGGCGGCACGGCGAACGCCGAGATCCCGTTCGCCGCCGAGTCGATGCCCGACAAGGAAAGGGTGATCGCCTTCCGGATCTCTCCCGACGGCTCCCGGATGGCCCTCGTGGTCCGCGGTAAGGATGCCGATCAGGTCGGGAAGGACGCCGATCAGGTGGGGATCGCGCGCATCGTCAGGGCCGGAGGCAGGGTCAGCCTGCAGGAGTTCAGGCCGGTGTCGGTCATCACGCCACCGGAGGCGGGCATGAAGCTGGTCGACGTGGGCTGGGCGACCCCCACCCAGCTGTTCGTCCTGGTCTCGCACGCCGACGCCGACAAGAGCGTGAGCGTGTTCAGGGTCGAGCAGGACTCCTCGACAGTCGACGAGGTGGGCCCCAACGGCGTGGCGGGCCTGCGGGAACTGGCGGCGGCGCCGGGCGAACCGCCCGTGGTCCACAACGACGACCTCGTCTTCCGTTACGAGAGCGACTTCAACTGGAAGGTGGTGCCGGCCACCGCCGTGACCGGCGTGGCCTACTCGGGCTGACCTGTGGAGGACCGGACCGCCCCGCGACCCGGTGCCGATCCTGGAACCCGTGACGACCCTTCACCTGCTCGACGCCCTCGGCGACCTCGTGCTGGGCTCGCGCTGCCCCGGTTGTGAGGTCCCGGCGCTCGGGCTGTGCCAGCCCTGCAGGCTCCGGCTCGCCGGCCTCACCCCGGTGGCCGTCACGAGGCAGTCGAGCGACTTTCCCGTCACGGTGGCGGCGGGGGAGTACGCGGGGGCACTCAGGAGGGTGATCCTGCTGGCGAAGGAGCGGGGCGGCCTCGCGTACCTGCCGCTCCTGGCGCGCCTGCTCGCGCGGGCTGTCACCGCCCTGGCGGAAGCGTGTCCCGTCCCGCCCGCGCGCGTCGTCCTCGTCCCCGTCCCGTCGGCGCGAGCCCGGGTCGTCGAACGAGGGCTCGACCTGACGGCCGACCTGGCGCGTCGCGCGGCGTCGACCCTGCGCGGCGCCGGGACTGAAGCGACGGTGTCGCGGGCAGTCGGGTTGCTGCGCCAGCCGCGTGACCAGGCGGGCCTCGACAGCCTCGCGCGGGCCGTCAACAGCCGAGGGGCCTACCGCTGGCGCGTGCCGAAGGCGGGGACGGTGGTCGTGGTCGACGACGTGGTGACCACCGGCGCGACGCTGGGTGCCGTCGCGGCCGCGGCTCGGACGGCGGGGGTCTGCCTGCTCGGGGCCGCCACGATCGCCGAGACCCGGCGTCGCGCGGCCTGAGCCGACGGTCGGCAGGGGAGAGGCACGTCCTCTGCCTCGACCCGGCCCACGAACGCCGGCGGCGCGGAGACCTCGAGTGGGTCTCCGGGCCGCCGGTGTGATGCGGTGTCGTTCGGGCTCTCAGATGGCTTCGCTCCCCGATTCCCCGGTCCGCACGCGCACGACGGCGTCGACCGGAAGCACCCACACCTTTCCGTCCCCGACCTGGCCGGTGCGTGCCGCCTGCAGGATCACTCCGACGAGGGCCTCGGCCTCTTCGGCGTCCACCAGCACCTCGAGCCGCACCTTCTGGATGAAGTCGATCGTGTACTCCTCGCCGCGGTAGACCTCGGTGTGGCCGCGCTGGCGGCCGTAGCCGCTCACCTCACTGATGGTCATGCCCCCGACGCCGTGCCTGACGAGCGCCTTCTGGACTGTCTCCAGCATCTCGGGCTGGATGATCGCTGTTACGAGCTTCACTGGTCAGGCTCCCGTCTTCTCGGACTCGGGCAGGTCGTCGGCGCTGAGCACGAGCGTGCGCTGCACCCTGCTCGAGTAGTACACCGGGCTCAGGTCGTAGCCGACCTCGCTGTGCTCGGCCAGGTCGATGCCGCCCAGCTCGTTGTTGGTGCTGACGCGCCAACCGATGGTGTGCTTGATGATCAGGCCGATCACGTAGGTGAGGACGAAGGAGTAGACGAGCACGGCTATCGCGCCGACTGCCTGCCTCCAGAGCTGGTCAAGACCGCCGCCGAGGAACAGGCCCGCGACGCCCGCCGGGGAGGCGGGATCGGCGAGGAAGCCGATGAGCAGCGTGCCGACGAGGCCGCCGACCAGGTGGACGCCCACCACGTCGAGCGAGTCGTCGTAGCCCAGCTTGTACTTCAGGCCGACGGCGTAGGCGCAGGCGACGCCCGCTATGACACCCACGAGGATCGACCCGAGCGGGCTGACCGAACCCGCCGCCGGAGTGATGGCGACGAGGCCCGCCACCACACCGGAGGCAGCGCCGAGCGAGGTGGCGTGACCGTCGCGGAACTTCTCCACGACGAGCCAGCCGAGCATGGCCGCACCCGTCGCGACGAGCGTGTTGACCCACGCGGTGGCTGCCCACCAGTTCGCGCCGACCGCCGAACCGGCGTTGAAGCCGAACCAGCCGAACCACAGCAGGCCGGCGCCGATCATGACCAGGGTCATGTTGTGGGGACGCATCGACTTGCTGCCGAAACCGATGCGCGGGCCGATCACGAGGGCGAGCGCGAGTGCCGCTGTGCCGGCGTTGATGTGGATGGCGGTGCCGCCGGCGAAGTCCAGCGCGCCCAGCCAGTTGGCGATCCAGCCGCCGTGCTCGGCGGTGCCGCCGTCGAAGGAGAACACCCAGCCGGCCACCGGGAAGTAGACGATGGTGCCCCACAGGATCGTGAACAGCGTCCACGCGCTGAACTTGACGCGATCGGCCAGCGCGCCGGAGACCAGCGCGACGGCGATGATCGCGAACACCGACTGGAACGCGACGAAGGCCAGCGACGGCAGCGTGAAGACCTGCGCGTCGCCGTTCAGGATGGACTGCAGGCCCGCGAAGTCGAGCGGGTTGCCCAGCAGGCCGAAGAAGGACGGGCCGGGTGAGCCGTCGGCGAGCGTGCGCGACGGGCCTACCTCGAAGCCGAACGAGTTGCCGAAAGCCAGGCTGTAGCCATACAGCACCCAGAGGACGCCGATGGTGCCCATGGTGATGAAGCTCATCATCATCATGTTCAGAACGCCCTTGGCCCGGACCATGCCACCGTAGAAGAGGGCGAGACCGGGGGTCATCAGGAGCACGAGAGCCGCGCTCGTGAGCACCCAGGCGGTGTCGCCGGTGTCGATTTCCAGAATCATGGGCCTCAGGGTGTCGAACCGCTGTTACATCGGGGTTCGTCACGTGTTACGACATCGTTAGGCGCTGTTACAGCCTTGTTGCGGGGTGGCGCCTGAGAGTTCGATGAGGAGCCGGGACTTCCGCGTGGCTGTCGTTGGCCTATGCCCCTGGGGGCGACTAACGTTGGTTCATGGCACACGAGCCTTCACCTGTCGCTTGGCGGCAGGAGCGGGCCCGGGTGTCATTTTTCTTGTCCGACTAGGAAAGGGGTTGACATGGACGTCCTCGTGACCGGCCGCCACCTTCAGATTCCCGACGACTTCCGCTCACGCGTGGAAGAGAAGCTCAGCTCGATCGAGAAGCTCAAGGATCGTGTCATCAGGGTCGAGGTGCAGGTGTCGGCACACCCCTACAAGCGGCAGCCGGACCAGTCGACCCACGTCGAGATCACGCTGCGGAGCAAGGGCCCCGTCGTCAGGGCCGAGGCCTTCGCCGACGACAAGGCTGTCGCCTTCGATCACGCGCTCGACCGCCTGAAGGCCCAACTGCGCAGGGCGTCCGACCGCCGCAAGACCCATCGCGGCCTGCGCGTCGCCACCCCGATCACCGAGGCCGAGGAGACGGTGGAGGACACCTCGGCAGCCGAGCGTCCCGAGGTCCGCAAGGTGGCGGGCCTCGAGGTCCACGGGGACGGCCCGCTGGTCGTCCGCGAGAAGTTCTTCGAGGCCGTCCCGCTCACCCTCGCCCAGGCGCTCGACGAGATGGAGCTGGTCGGGCACGACTTCTTCCTCTACGTCGATGCCGAGTCGCTCGCTCCGAGCGTCGTCTACCGCCGCAAGGCCTACGACTACGGAGTCATCCACCTCGCCGTGGAAGGAGCCACGGCTGAGCAGGGCTGAACT
>JAEWIK010000341.1 GCA_023387135.1 Actinomycetes bacterium
CCCTTGTTCTCATGCGCCGGGCGGCACCGGGATCATGCCGGTGAGCACCGTGGCCTGCAGCACCACGAGCACACCGAAGATGGCCAGCAGGACGATCGACCAGCCGATGACCTTGCGGAAGATCAGGCCTTCCTGGTTGACCATGCCGGCGGCGGCCGCGGCGACCGACAGCGACTGCGGAGAGATCATCTTGCCCATGCAGCCACCGGTCGAGTTGGACGTCACCATCAACACCTGGTGGGCCACGCTGCCCGGCCACACCTTGCCGGCGGCAACCGCCTGCATCGAGGAGAACAGCGCGTTGGACGAGGTGTCCGAACCGGTGATCGCCACCCCCAGCCAACCGAGGACAGGCGAGACGAAGGCGAAGGCCACACCGGTCCCCAACGCGAGGGCTGTTCCGAGCGAGACTGTGATGCCGGACGCGTTCATCAGGTAGGCGATGCCGAGCACGCAGGCGATCGTGACGATCGTCCACTTCAGGGTCACGACGGTCCTGGCGAAGACGCCCGCGGCGACGCTCACGCTCATCCGGTAGATGAGGAAGGTGATGATGCCGCCGAGGAAGAGCAGCGTGCCGGTGGAGAGCACCGACCACAGGTTGATGCTGTTGGAGACACACAGGGCGGTGGAGTCACCAGCCTTGAAGCACTGGTCGAGCCCAGGCCAGGTGAAGACCAGGTGCGGCTCCTGCCCCGGCAGGAACTTGCCGTCCTTGCCCTTGACGCCGCCGGCCCAGTTGACGATCGCCGACTTGATGGCGGGGATCTGCGAGAGCGAGAAGATGACCACCACGATCACGTAGGGAGCCACAGCGCCCCACACCCGGGCGCCGCCGGTGGTGAGTTGGGCAGGGGTCTTCTCCCCGACTTCTTCGCCGAACTCGGCGAGCACCGGGTTCTTCGGCTTGACGAACCTGAGCATGAGCAGGATGGCCAGGATGCAGGCGACAGACGCGATGACGTCGGTGATCTGGTAGCCGATGAAGTTGGAGGCGATGAACTGGAAGACAGCGAAGACCACACCGGCGCTCAGAGCGATGTGCCAGGTGTCCTTCAGGCCGCGCTTGCCGTCAACCAGGAAGACCAGGAAGAGCGGGACGATGGCGGCCATGAACGGGGACTGCCGACCTGCCATCGCGCCGAAGATGTCCGACCATGCCGCAGCATCGAGACCTTCGTGGATCATCGAAGACGCGGCGCCCGCTCCGAGCGCGGTGATCGGTGCGCCCATGGCGCCGAAAGCGACGGGGGCGGTGTTGGCCAGCATGCAGACCACGGCGGACTTGAGCGGCTTCATGCCGGCAGCGACCATCATGGCCGCGGTGATGGCGACCGGGGTGCCGAAGCCGGCGAGGGCTTCGAGCAACGCGCCGAAGCAGAAGGCGATCAGGATCGACAGGATGCGCAGGTCCTCGGTGATGCCGCGGAGCAGATCGCGCAGCACCTTGTCCCACCCCTGTTTCACGGTGAGGTTGTACAGCCACACCGCCGGGATCAGGATCCACATGATCTGACAGATGCCGAAGAAGACGCCCTGGAGGGTGGCCGAGATCGCCGGAGCGACGGGCATCTGCCACGCGAAGATCGCCAACAGGATGGTGACGACCAGGGTGGTCAGGGACGCCTTCCAGGCGGCGATCTTGAAGACGCCGAGCATGACGAACAGCACCAGCAGCGGCAGTGCCGCAACCAGCGCCGACAAGGCAAGGTTGTCCCCGATGGGTTGGGGCAACTGGTGGAACACTTCGAGTGCTACGAGCACCGTACTCTCCTTTGAGTTCTATTCGAGTTTCTTATTGGCGGGTCGCACAGCTGCGACTACCTGGATGCAGATTTCAAATCCCCTAGCCAGAACCGCGTCAGTGAGTCATCACACTGGGCGTCAGGCATCATTCGTGCCGCCGCGGGACCGGGCAGTACCGCCGATAGTTCCCACGGTGGCGGCAGGTTCGGATTCCTCACATTCTCACTCGGACTGCTGCGCGAAGAACGCGTGTGCACACGCCAGAGGCGGGGAATGGACCCGGGGCTCCGAAGGGAGCGGGCAGGGCACAGCACCGGCTCGTGACGCCTGTCAGGGCGGCCTTCACTTGGTTGTCAGCAGGCCGGGCTGGCGAACGAGGGCCCCGATGCCGCTCGAACGCTCACCTGCGAGTGGCAGCGTAATCGATCCGAACCGATCGCACGACCCGAATCGGATATTTCGCCTGACTAGTCCCTACGCGCCCCCGCGGGCGGTCAGGTCGAGTAGCTCCAGCCCGCCGGCCTGCCGTCCACGTAGGGCATGACGCCGTGGAAGACGGGGCCGTCGGAGAAGACCAGCGGCAGGAAGTGGGCGTCCCCCTCCCACATCGGCAGCTCGCCCAGCCTCTCGACCTCGACCCACTCCAGCGGCCCGTCCTCGTTGCGCGCGGGGACCTCGCCGGAGAAGCCGTCGATCCTGAAGATGAAACCGAACCAGTCCTGGCCCCCGATCCCGAAACCGGGCCAGGAGACTGTGCCGCGCAGGCACAGGCTCGTCACCTCGATGCCTGCTTCCTCACGCAACTCGCGCTTGATGCACGACACGACGTCCTCGTCGGCCTCGAGCTTGCCTCCCAGGCCGTTGTACTTGCCCTGGTGCTGGTCCCCGTCACGCTGCCTGTGCACCATGAGGACCCTGCCGCCGTCGGGCGACATGACGTACCCCAGGGTGCCGATGACGGGCGCGAAGCTCACCTGACGAGGACCTTCGAGACATCGAGGCCGGGATTCGCGCCGATGTCGAGGCCGGAGGGTGCGAGCCCCGCCTTGACCGCCTCGACCCCCAGGACGGCGATCATCGCGCCATTGTCGGTACACAGCCCCGGACGCGGCCGCCGCAGCGCTATGCCGCGCTCGGCGGTGCGCTCCTCCAGCAGCGCTCGCAGCCTGGAGTTGGCCGCCACGCCGCCGCCGATGAGCATGGTGTCGGCGCCCAGGTGCTCGCACGCGTCGACGGCCTTGGCGGTCAGCACGTCGCAGACCGCTTCCTGGAAGCTCGCCGCGACGTCGGCCACCGGGACGTCCAGCCCGTCGCGCTGCCTGGTCTCCACCCAGCGCGACACGGCGGTCTTCAGCCCGGAGAACGAGTAGTCGAAACGATGCCTCTCGAGGTCCTTGGCGGACGTGAGCCCGCGCGGGAAAGCTATCGCGGTGGGGTCGCCGTCGGCGGCCGCCTTGTCGATCACCGGGCCGCCGGGGTAGGCGAGCCCCAGCAGGCGTGCGACCTTGTCGTACGCCTCGCCGGCGGCGTCGTCGATGGTCGCGCCGAATTCGGTGATGGACGTCGCGATGCCCTCGACGGCGAGCAGGGACGTGTGCCCGCCCGAGACCAGCAGGGCCGCGCAGCGTTCGGGCAGCGGGCCGTGTTCGAGCAGGTCGACCGCCACGTGGCCGACGAGGTGGTTGACGCCGTAGAGCGGCTTGTTGAGGGCGAGCGCGAGAGTCTTGGCCGCGGACAGCCCGACGACGAGCGCGCCCATGAGGCCGGGACCGGCGGTGACGGCGATCGCGTCGACCTCGGTGAGGTCGATGTCGGCCTTGGCCAGCGCCCTTTGGAGGGCGGGCACCATCGCCTGCAGGTGGGCGCGGCTCGCGACCTCGGGCACCACGCCGCCGTAGCGGACGTGCTCCTCGACCGAACTCGCCACCTCGTTCGCCAGCAGGTCATGGCCGCGGACGATGCCGACGCCGGTCTCGTCGCACGACGACTCGATACCGAGGATCAGTGGTTCACTCACAGCAGCACCGCCATCACGAGGGCGTCGACACCTGTCGCGTAGTAGTCGCGCCTGGTGCTCAACGGCTTGAAACCGAGCTTGGTGTAGGTCTTCACGGCGGGGGCGTTGTCGGGACGGACCTCGAGCAGCATGCGCTGCGCTCCGACCGCCTTCGCCCACTCCATGCCGGCCCGCACCAGCGAACCTCCGTAACCGCGGCCGCGGGACGCGGGATGCACGATGACGCGCAGCAGGTCCGAGGAGTCGGCGGCGATGCTGAAGGTCGCCACCGCGACGATCAGGCCGTGGGCGTCGTGCCTGACCAGCACGAGCC
>JAEWIK010000374.1 GCA_023387135.1 Actinomycetes bacterium
CTCGCGACGGCGAGGATGTCGGCAGGAGGTCCCAGCACCGCGCTGCCGTCCCCGGGCAGCCAGATCATCGAGTCCGCGGCGTGCATGACCCTCTCCAGCCGGTGCTCGGCCAGCACGACAGTCAGGCCCACGTCGTGGACGAGGTTGGAGATGGCGGCGAGGACGTCCTGGGCGGCCGTCGGGTCGAGCGCCGACGTGGGCTCGTCGAGCACCAGCACGCGCGGCTGCGCGGCGAGCACGGCGGCGATCGCCACCCGCTGCTGCTGCCCGCCGGAGAGTTCGGTGAGTTGGCGGCGGCGCAGGTCGGCGATGCCCATGAGGTCGAGAGTCTCCTCGACCCGCTTGCGCATGGCGGTGGGGGAGATCCCCAGCTGTTCCATCCCGTAGGCGATCTCGTCCTCGACGGTGTCGGTGACGAAGCCACGCAGCGGGTCCTGGCCCACGTAGCCCACGACATCGGCCAGGTCACGGGGCCGGTGGTGGGCCGTGTCGCGTCCCTCGACCAGGACGCGTCCCGTGAGCGTGCCGCCGGTGAAGTGGGGGACGAGGCCGTTGACGGCCCCGAGCAGGGTCGACTTCCCGCTGCCGGTTCCTCCCACGACGAGGCAGAGGTCGCCCTCGGGCAGGGTGAACGACACCTCGTCGAGAGTGGGGGACGGGGCTCCCACGTAGCTGACGGTGACGTCGTCGAAGGTGATCACGAGTGGACCAGCCGGGTGTGTTCGGAAGGCCGGGGGCGGAGCCCGCGCAGCCTGGCCGCGGTGGGCGTCGCGGCGGTCTCGTCCGGGCGCGTCCTGGCCCGGGTGGCGGCGAGCGGGACGACCACGAGGGCGACGATGAGGAGCATCGGCACGGTGAGCTCTGGCCAGACCAGCGGGTAGGTGCTCGGGGCGAGGGCGCCGGGGGCGAGCAGCGCCGCCCAGCCGGGGGTGAGGCCGGCGACGTCGGTCCAGCCGAGCGCCATGGTGAACGCCGCCGCGACGACGCCTGACGCGGCGACGACAGTCTCACGGGCGCCCCACGGATGCGGGAGGTAGCGGGTGACGCGCAGCCTGGCGCCGGCCCTGCGCAGGCCGAGCGCCGTCCCCAGCCCGCCGAGGACGACGAGGACGGCTGCCACCTCCCACCACGACGTGCTCAGCAGGAGGAAGACCCCCATGACCGCCGTCATGGAGGAGACGAGCATGACAGGGAGCGTGCCCGCCACGGGGAGGCCCTTCGTGCGGGCGAACCCGCGCGCCTCCATGCCCGCCGCGAGGCTCAACGACCTGTCGATGGCGTCGGCCAGGACGGGCAGGGCGATGGTCCCGAAGGTCTTCAGGCCGGTCGTGGAGTCGCCGCGGAGCCGCCGCGCCTTCCGCACCCGTTGCACGCTCTCGATCAACTGCGGGGCGACGCTGAGGGCTATCACGACGGCGACCGACGCCTCGTAGAGCGCCGCCGGCACCGAGCGCAGCGCCTGCCGGGGGTTCGCCAGCGCATTGGCGGCGCCCAGGCAGAGCAGCATCACGGCGAGCCTGAAGGCGTCGTACAGCGTGGCGGCGAGGCCTTCGGCGGTGACGGCGCCGCCCAGCCGGATTCCCGCTGCCCAGTCGGGCAGGGGAACCTCCGGCAGGGCGAACAGCACCGTCTCACCGGCGTTCGCACCCATGACCACCTGGAAGAAGACCCGCATGCCGATGACGAACAGCGCCAACAGCAGGTAGGCCTTCACCGACCGCGCCCACGGCGCCGACCCGCGCCGCAGCATCACCACCACGACGACGGCGGTGGCGAGCAGCGCGAGCAGCAGGGGATTGGTGGTGGCGCTGACGGCGAGGCCGATGCCTATCGCCCAGCACCACCAGGCCCACGGGTGCAGAGTCGTCAGTGCTTCCTTCCTCTCCAGAACCACCAGCCGACGCCGAGCGCGGCGAGCACGATCAGGACGCCCGCGACGATGGCGCCCACCGGGCTGCCGCCGGCCGCCTGCGCGGGAGTGACCTCGGACCGGGGAGCGGCGGTGACCTCGGCCGTCGCGACGGGCGTGGCGGACGAGGCGACCGGGGTCGCCGTCGGTGCGCTGCTCGCCGGTGAGGACGTGGGAGCCTGCGTCGGTATGGCAGAGGAGGCTTCCGGTGTCGCCGTCGCGGCGGTCGGCCTGGGTGTCGGCTTGGCGGTCGTCGTCGCCTTGCCGGTCGCCTTCGGCGTGGGCTTCGGGCTGGCGGTGGCCGGCGGCTTGCTGGTCGCGGAGGCTGTCGGCGCGGTGGGTGCCGCGACGCCGGCGGGCGGCTTCGCGCCCGGCGGGTCGTTGCTGTCGTCGAGGCTGACGTAGTGCCAGCCCTCCGCCGTGCCCTTCTTCGGATGGGAGGTGGTGGCCCCCTCGGTCGCGTACGACCAGGCGGTCCAGCTCCCGTCCGACTTCAGGGTGGCCTGCCAGTACGACCAGTAGGCCTTGTTGATGTCGGGCTTGGTGGGCTTGCCGCCGATGGTCGACACGAAGCCGCCGGCGATGGTCGGGTCGAGCCCGACGCTGGTCAGCGCCGCGACCCCGGTGCCGTAGCTGGTGGCGCAGTCAGTCTTCGTGCCGCCACCTTCGCTGCCGAAGTCGACGACCACCCAGACGCCGTTGCAGGTCTCGGCCTGGGGCAGGACCTGGGCCGCCGCGGGGACGGCAGCCGCGCCGGCGACCAGCGTCGCCGTCAGCGCGGCAGCCAGCAGCGCCCGCTTCACAGGGTGACCCTGGCGGTCGGCGTGGAGGTCCTGGTGACCTTCTTGTAGCCGGTGCCCTTCGAGGTGACCTTGACGGTGAGCTTCCTGCCCTTGTCGGCCTTCGTCACGGTGTAGGTGGCACCGGTGGCGCCCTTGATGGCCTTGCCGTTGCGGTACCACCTGTAGCCGAACGACGCCGGCTGCGGCTTCCACGTTCCCGTGACGGCGGTCAGCGTCTGGCCGACCTTGGCGGTGCCGGTGATCCTCGGCTTCGGGGCCTTCGCGTAGTCGCACGAGGTGAGCTTCAGGCTGGCGGTCAGCATCGTGCGGCCGGTGACGAGGTACAGCGCCTCGGCGGTGGCGTAAGGATCCGACGTGGTGCCGTTCAGCGAGTTGGGGAAGCCGCCGTCCTTGAGCTGCTGGGTGGCGAGCCACGACCTCGCCTTCTTGACGCTGTCGGGGTACTTGCCCGCGACCTTGAGCGCCGAGCCGAGCAGGCCCGTGCTGTCGGAGGGCGACCAGGTGCCCCAGTAGCCCTTGGCGTTCTGGGTCTTCTTCGCCCAGTAGGCGGCCCTGGAGAGTTGCTTGCCGTGGCCACCGGCCGCCTTGAGGGCGAGGATCGCCAGGCCCGTGGTGTCGGGGTCGGCGGTGAAGGTGCCGCCGAAGGTGTAGCCGAACGCGCCGCTGGCGTCCTGCTGCGCGACGAGGTTCTTCACGATGCTGGCGGGGATCTTCGCCTTCGCGCGCTTGAGAGCGATGATCGCCAGGCTCTGGGAGAAGGCGGACGGCATGGAGCCGATCTGGCCGTTCTTGGGGAGGCCTGCGGTGATGCCCTTGACGAGGTTCACCGTGCCGAAGCTCTTCGGGTTCAGGCCGAGCGCCTTCACGGCGATGGCGAGGTTGGCCGCCGCGGCGGGGCTGCCCGCGGTGTACGTCTTCGCCTGCTTCGCCAGGTCGTTGACGATCGCGTGGACGGAGCCGGCGTAGGTGCACTTGCCCTTCGCCGCGAGACCGAGCGCCGCGGTGATCTCGGTGCTGGGTGTCCCTACCACCGACCCCACCTTGCTCGAGAGGTACTTCGCCGCGGTGGTGGAGTTGGAGTTGGTCGCCGCCGAGGCGGTGGGTACTGCCGCAGGGGCGACGAACGCGACAGCGGCCGCAATCCCGGCAGCCAGGAGTCGCTTGAAGGTGAGAGACATCTTGGTCCTTTCGCGCGGGGCACCTGGTGAAACCGGGCCAGCAGCGCGCTGTCCGACTCCCCCGCATGCCACGACGGGTTTCAATGAGCCAGAACTTTGTGCAGGCAGTCCGACTTCGAGGGCCCTGGGGCCCCCGTCACGGTTGCGGGTCAGTGCCGGACTCTCACCGGCTTCCCCTGCAAAGGTTCAGGTGGGCCAAGACTAGCCCACCTGAACCTGATCGTGTGCCGCAGCGTCGGTCTCAGACGCTGCCGGGACCGCCAGTCGTCTCGTCGGAGTCGTTGTTGACGAGGCCCTTCACCTTCTGGGTCGCGTCGGCGGCGAAGTCCTTGACAGTCGTCGTCGCGTCCTCGGCGAACTTCTTGGCCTGGTCGGGCAGGTCCTCGGCGAAGTCCTTGATCCTGGTCGTCGCGTCCTCGGCGACGTCCTTGATCTTGACTGTCGCATCGGCGGCGAGGTCCTTCGCCTGCCGGGCGGCGGGGCCCGCCACCTCGCCGACCTTCTCGGCGGCGTCCTCGGCGAACTCCTTGATGTTCTCGATGGCGTCCTCGGCGAAGTCCTTGATCTTGTCGAAGATGCGCCCCTGCTCGGGGCCGGAGGTCTGGTCGCTCATGTCGCTCCTCGTGGTAGGGCCGATGATCCCCCAGCCTAGGCAGCCTGCGGTTCAGGCACCACGGCTCGCGGCGGCCCGCACGGCGAAGACCCTGAAGCCCCGGGCGCTGGCGGTGCGTTCGCACTCCCAGCCCTGCTCCCCGAGCCAGCGCTGCAGCGAGTCGGCCCCGAGGTTCCTGCCCACCACCAGCCGCGCCACGCCGCCGGGCCGCAGGCGCGGCAGCCAGGTCAGCAACAGGTCGTGCAGCGCGTCCTTGCCGATGCGGATCGGAGGGTTCGACCAGATCTCGTCGTAACGGGCGTCGGGGTCCGCGTCGTCGGGCCGGAGGGCGTGGACGCGCTCGCCCACGCCGTGCCTGGCGGCGTTGGCGGACGTCAGGGCGAGGGCGCGTTCGTTCACGTCGACAGCATCGACTTCGGCGCCGGGGCAGGCCGTCGCCAGCGCGACCGCCAGCACGCCGTAGCCGCAGCCGAGGTCGAGCAGCCTGGTCGCCCCGTCGGGTGGCGCCGACTCGCGCAGCAGGACCGACGTGCCGGGGTCGAGCCGTTCGGCGGAGAACACCCCGTCGGCGGTCTCGAACTCCCAGTCGGTCTCCCAGAAGGTCATCGAGACAGTGCGGCAGTTCTCGGCACCCGTCGGGGTGATGAAGTAGTGGCTCATTCGGCCTCCGGCTCGAAGCTGGCGGGGGAGTCGTCGCAGGGCAGTTCCCGCCGGGCGCGGGCCTCCAGCGCGCGGGCGGCGAGCTGGTCGTCGGGCGGGTAGCCGACCTCTTCGAGGACGAGTCCGGCGGCGGGCATCACCGGCACCTCGCCGGCCCGGGCGCCGAGGTCGACCAGGCCCGCCAGCCAGGCGGCGTCCCTGCGTCCGGTGGCCACCTCCGTCAGGGCGCCCACCAGCGAGCGGACCATGGAGTGGCAGAAGGCGTCGGCCTTGACGGTGATCTCCACGCCGCGGTCTCGCCGGGCGTGCAGCACCTGGAGGGTCCTGATCGTCGTCGCGCCGTCCCGCGCCTTGCAGAACGCGGCGAAGTCGTGCAGCCCGAGCAGGGCGCTGGCGGCGCCGTTCAGCGCCTCGACGTCCACCGGGCCGCGGACCCTCACGACGTGGCCGCGCAGCAGCGGGTCGGCGTCGCCGTCGGCCAGCCGGTAGGCATAGCGCCGCCAGATCGCCGAGAACCTGGCGTCGAAGCCGTCCGGGGCGACGGTGACGTCCTTCACCACGACATCGTCGGGCAGCGCGCGCCGCAGCCGCCGCAGCAGGCTCCCGGCCAGTTCCACGCCGCCGAGTTCGTCGGGGAGATCGACGTGGGCCACCTGCCCGCGGGCGTGCACCCCGGCGTCGGTGCGTCCCGCGACGGTGAGGGCAGGCGGCTCGTCGAGGCGGAGGATCCGGCCCAGCCAGGCCTCGAGTTCCCCCTGGACGGTACGCAGCCCCGTCTGCGCGGCCCAGCCGTGGAAGCCTGTGCCGTCGTAGGCGATGTCGAGCCTGTACCTCATCGCCGTCGGTAGCAGAGGTCGATGATCGGACGGCCCGCCGCCACGCCGCGGGCTTCGTACTTGGTGACGGGACGGGGCTCCCAGCGTGGCACGGCGCCCTCGCTCACGAGGCCGGGCACGGCGTCCAGCACCTCGCGCGCGTGGTCGGCATAGCCCGCCCAGTCGGTGGCGATCCGCCACCTGCCGCCGGGGACGAGCTTGCTCGCGACGACGGCGGCGAAGTCGGGGTTGACCAGCCTGCGCTTGTGATGCCGCGCCTTGTGCCAGGGGTCGGGGAAGAACGTCCAGAGTTCGGTGATGGAGGAGTCGTCGAGCGCCGTGGCCACCGCCTGCGTGCCGTCGGCGACCACCACCCTCACGTTGTCGACACCGGACCGATGCAGCTTCGACAGCATGCTGGCGACCGCCGGCTCGAACACCTCGAAGGCGAGGATGTCGGCCTCGGGGAAGTGGTGAGCGAGGGCCGTCACGGCGTCGCCGTTGCCGGCGCCGATCTCGACCATGAGCGGGCCGCGCCTGCCGAACACGCGCTCGACGTCGATGTGGGCGTCCCTGGCGATCGAGGTGACCCGTTCTCCCGCCGGCAGGTCGAGCACCCAGCGCTCGCGCAGCGTCTCCCAGGCCTTGAGCTGGGAAGGGTTCATGCGTGCGCTGCGCCTGACGTACGTCACCACGTCGCGGTGGATTCTCGGTTCGGCGGTAGGCACGGCCGCCATTGTGCCAGCTTCGCTCCCGGCGGGTTGCTGGCCGCCCGGTCGCGCACGGGGCGCGGGCGACCGCCGTTTCGGCCGGGCGGCGGGTTTCCGCTAGCTTGTTTCCACGTGAACCTGTACATCGACGGCTACCTGCTGCTGACCACCGCAGTCACCCTCTGGGTGATCGTCGATCCGCCCGGCCTGCTGCCCGTGTTCCTCGGTCTCACCAACTCGCTCAGCAAGGCCGAACAGCGCTCCGCCGCCACCAGGTCGTCGCTCGTCGCGTTCGGCGTGATCGTCATCTTCGCGCTGTTCGGGCAGCAGATCCTCGCCTACCTCAACGTGTCGGTGCCTGCGCTGCAGGTCTCCGGCGGCCTCCTGCTGCTCATCGTCGCCCTGGAGTTGCTCTCCGGCCACGGCGACCAGCCGGTGCGTCACAAGGGGGTCAACGTGGCCATCGTGCCGCTCGGCACGCCGCTGATGGCGGGCCCGGGCGCGATCGTCGCGACCATGATCGCCGTCGGGAAGGCGCCCTTCCCCGCCGGCCACCTGACCGTCGGCCTGGCCCTCGTCATCGTCATGCTGCTGGTGTGGTTGTTCCTGTGGTACGCCGGGCTGATCCGCAGGGTGCTGCGCGAGTCGGGCACCATCCTCGCCTCCCGGATCGCCGGCCTGCTGCTCGCCGCCATCGCCGTCCAGATGGTCGCCGACGGCGTGTTCGGCTTCATCGGCCAGGCTCGCTAGAGCACCAGCGGGCGTCCCGCCACCAGCAGGACGACGGCGTCGACGGCCTCGGCGACCCTGGAGTTCACGTACCCGAGGCAGTCGGCGAACAGCCTCCCGGCGGGGTAGGGCGGGACCACTCCCCAGCCGACCTCGTTCGTGACGACGACGAGCCGCCCGTCGAACTCCGACACCGCCGTGACGAGCCGCTCGACCTCCGCGTCGAACAGGGCCTGCCAGGACGAGCGGGGCCGCTCCCATGCCTCCCAGGCGTCGAAGGTGCGGGTGAGCCACACCCCGAGGCAGTCGACGAGGACGGGTGCCGCGGCCTGCTCGATGGCGGTGGCGATGTCGACCGTCTCCACTGTCACCCAGGCGGCCGGCCGGCGTGCCTGGTGGCCGGCCACCCGGTCTGCCCACTCGGCGTCGTCGGGGCCCGCGGGATAGCCGGGGGTGACGTAGTGCACGGGGGCGTCGGGGGAGAAGCAGCCCTCGGCATACCGCGACTTCCCCGACCTCACGCCGCCGGTGACCAGCAGGCGCCTGCCGGCGGCGCTCACGGCAGCCTCGTCAGGGCCAGCACCGTGAGCAGGGTCACGACCTCGCCGACCTGTTGCAGGGCACCCAGGCAGTCGCCGGTGTAGCCGCCGAGCCTGCGCTGGAACCACCTCGCCATCACGAGCCGGGTGGCGAGAGCCGGCACCACGGCGAGCGCCCACCACGGCGTGCTCCACAGCAGGCCGACGAACGGCAGCAGCCACAGCGTCGCCGCCGCCATGCCCGCCGGTGAGATCGCCTTGCCGATCGGCTTGACCTTGCTCGTGGCGTCGGCCCTGGCGTAGCTGCCGGTGAAGATGACCGTCACCACGCACCACCTGCTGAGGACGTGGGCGAAGACGAGCCCGACGAGGCCCTGCCACGGCTGCCACTCCACCAGCGCCGCCACCGACGTCAGCTTCACGGCGAACAGCAGGACGAGCCCGATGGCGGCGAAGGCCCCGACCCGGGAGTCCTTCATGATGTCCAGGGTGCGCTCGGTGCTCGTGCCGCCACCGAAGCCGTCGCACACGTCGGCGAAGCCGTCCTCGTGGAAGGCGCCGGTGAGCAGCACTCCCGCGGCCAGCGCGAGCGCGACGGCGACCGGCACGGGGAACACCAGCGTCCCCAGCCAGCACGTCGCCGCCACCACGGCGCCCACTATCCAGCCCATGGCCGGGAAGTAGCGGGTCGACAGGTTCAGGGCCTCATCGGAGTAGCCGACGCTCGCCGGCACCGGGATGCGCGTGTAGAACATCACGGCGGTGAGGAACAGCCTGATCTCCCTCGCCGCGCGCACCCCGGCAGCCTAGTGTCAGAAACCTCAGGCGTTCGCCTTGGCGTACTTCTCGGTCAGGTTGGACGGCAGCAACTCGTAGCCGTGGAACTCGCGGGAGAAGGTGCCCGACCCGTGGGCGATGCCGCGCAGGTCGATGGCGTACCGCGCCAACTCCGACTGGGGCACGAGGGCCCTGATGATCGCCTTGTGGTTGTCGGAGTCCGACCCGAGGAGCTGTCCGCGGCGTCCCGAGAGGTCTGTCATCACCGGGCCGAGGTACTCCTCGCCGACTGTCACCGTGACGAGGTCGATGGGCTCCAGCAGCGCCACCACCTTCGGGTTCGCTGCCTCCTTGATGGCGAGCGAGCCCGCGAGCTGGAAGGCCATGTCGGAGGAGTCGACGGAGTGCGCCTTGCCGTCGAACAGGGTGACCCGCACGTCGGTCATCGGGTAGCCGGCGAAGACTCCCTTCTCGAGCTGGGTACGGATGCCCTTCTCGACGGACGGGATGAACTGCCGCGGGACGGCACCGCCCACCACCTTGTCGACGAACTCGAAACCGGCGCCGCGTTCCAGCGGTTCGACCTCGATGTTGCACACCGCATACTGGCCGTGGCCACCCGACTGCTTGACGTGCCTGCCGATGGCCGTCGCCTTGCCGACGAAGGTCTCCCGCAGCGGGATCTTGAGCTCCTCCTGCTCGACCTTGACGCCGTAGCGGTCCACCAGGCGGGCCAGCAGCAGGTCGGCATGCGCCTGGCCGGTGGTCCACAGCACGAGCTGGTCGCTACCGCCGCGGTCGAGCTTCACCGTGGTGTCCTCGACGGCGAGCCTGGCCAGCGCGGCGCCGAGCTTGTCCTCGTCGTTGCGGGTGGCGGCCCTGATGGCCAACGGCAGCAGCGGCTCGGGCAGCGCCCACCGTCCCACCATCGCGGGACGTTCCTTCGCCGACAGGGTGTCGCCGGTCTCGGCGGTCGTCAGCTTGGGGACCATGACGATCTCGCCGGCGATGGCCGACGTCCGCGGCTTGAGCTCGACGCCGACAGCCGCCTGGATCTGGCCGATCCGCTCGTCGGTGTCGTGGTCGCTGCCCCGCGCGCCGTGCCCGCACACGTGGACGACGTCGTCGGCCTTCAGCGTCCCGGAGAACACCCTCACCATGGACAGGCGGCCGGCGAACGGGTCTGTCGTGGTCCTGATGACCTGGGCCACCAGCGGGGCTGACGGGTCGGTGTCGGCGTGCGGCAGCGTCTCGCCGCCGGGCGTGGTGACCTCGGGGTTGGGGTGCAGGGACGGGGTGGGGAACCCGTGCTCGATGAGCGCGAGCAGTTCCTCCACGCCGACGCCGGTGTTCGAGGCGACAGGCAGGACCGGGAACAGGTGAGCCCCGGCGACGGCCTTCATCAGGTCGTCGAGCAGGTAGTCGGTGTCGATGTCCTCGCCTTCGAGGTAGCGATCCATGAGGGAGTCGTCCTCGGCCTCCTGGATGATCGCCTCGATCAGCGGGCCGCGGTAGGTCTCCACCTGCTCGTCGTCGGCCGACAGCTTGTGGGTAGCCATCGAGCCGCCGCTGTAGTCGTGCTCCTCGAGGGTCAGCAGGCCGATGTTGCCGGAGATGACGCCGGGACCGGAGAGCGTGGGCACGGCCGTCGGCAGGACGCCCTCGCCGAAGGCCGCCTGGACCGCCGCCACGGCGCTGTCGAAGTCCGCGTGCCCGGCGTCGAGCTTGGTGAGGGCTATCACGCGGGGGAGGTTGGCCTCGGTGCACTCGTCCCACAGGGCCTGGGCGGCACCGTCGACCCCGTCGGCGGCCGACACGACGAAGATGGCGGCGTCGGCGGCGCGGATGCCCGCCCGCAACTCACCGACGAAGTCGGGATGGCCGGGGGCGTCCAGGAGGTTCACCGCGACCGAGCCGTTGAGGAAGGCGGCGAGGTAGAGCTGGGCGGCGCGCTCGGCGTCCTCTTTCTCGCCGCGGTAGCCGGCGACCCGAGCCTTGAGCAACTGCTCGAACAGGGACGTCTTCCCCGACCCGGCGTTTCCTATCAGGACAACGTTGCGGACTTCATCGGGACTCGTGACCTGCAGGGAGGCAGCGCTCAACTTTGAACTCATGGGGACTACCTTGCCCGCGCCCCGAACGCCCTGCAACCGATTTTGGCGATTCCCCGACGGTGCAGGCCACGGGCCCTCGGGCCCGGGCTCGTCGACGGCTCGCGACGGGCCCGGGAGGGCCGTCTCAGTGGGGCAGGCGGGCGTCCATCGGGACGTAGTCGCGGATCTGGTGACCTGTGTAGATCTGCTTCGGCCTGGCGATCCGGTTCTCGGGGTCGGTGGTGAACTCCTGGTAGTGCGCGGCCCAGCCGGCGGTGCGCGGCACGGCGAACAGCACTGTGAACATCTCGGGCGGGAAGCCGAGCGCCTCGTACATCAGGCCGGAGTAGAAGTCGACGTTGGGGTAGAGCTTGCGGGAGACGAAGTACTCGTCCTCCAGCCCGTACTTCTCCAGTTCGAGCGCGATCTCCAGCAGCGGGTTGACCCCCGTGATCTCGAAGACGTCGTTGACTGCCTTCTTGATGATCTTCGCCCGCGGGTCGTAGTTCTTGTAGACGCGGTGGCCGAAGCCCATCATGCGAGCCTTGCCCGCCTTCACCCCGTCGATGAATTCCGGGACGTTGTCGACGCTGCCGATCTCGCTCAGCATCTTCAGCACGGCCTCGTTCGCGCCGCCGTGCAGCGGCCCGTGCAGCGCTCCCACGCCCGCCGACACGCACGTGTAGAGGTCGTTGCCCGAACTCGCCACCGACCTGACCGCCGAGGTCGAACAGTTCTGCTCGTGGTCCGCGTGGAGGATGAACAGCACCTCGACGGCGCGGATCAGGCGGGGATCCGCCTGGTAGCGGCGTTCCGCCTGCTTGAAGAGCATCTGGAGGAAGTTGTGGCAGTAGCCGTAGGAGTCGTCGGGGTTGATGTACGGCTTGGCCTTGCCCTTGCGGTAGGCGAAGGCGGCGAGCGTCGGCATCTTCGCTATCAGGCGCGCGATGTTGAGGGACCGGGCCTCGGGATCGGTGAAATTCTGGGCGTCGGGATAGAAGCTGAAGAAGGCCGCCGTCGACGCCATCAGGATCGACATCGGGTGCGCGTCGTAGGGGAAGCCCGCCAGGAGCGTCTTCAGCTTGTCGGGGAGCATCCTGTGGGTGGTGATCAGTTCTTCCCAGCCCGCGAGCTCCTCGGCGGTGGGCAACTCGCCGTTCAGCAACAGCCACGCGACCTCGAGGAAGGTCGAGTTCTCGGCCAACTGCTCGATCGGATAGCCGCGGTACCGCAGGATGCCCGCGCCCCCGTCGATGTAGGTGATCGCGGAACGGCACGAGGCTGTGTTCACATAGCCAGGGTCATAGGTGGCGAGGGGTTCCCCAGCGATGAGGACGTCACGCAGCTCAGTGGCGCGGATGGTGGCATCGGTGATCGCGAGATCGCGCTCGACGCCACTGGCCGCGTGCTCGATACGAAGTGTGTCGGCCATGGGCGCACCCTACGTGACTACGACAAGCTGTCGTGATCATTCCGCCGATTGCCGGACGGGCGCCGGCGGGCCCGATGTGTGCCTGTCTCGCGGCCTGGTGAGGCCGGGTTACGTAGGGCCCGTGAGACGACTACGCAGATGGACGACATGGCTTGCTGGTTTCGTCCACCAGGCTGCGAAAACCGCGCCGCTGGCGCGGTAAACGATGACGCGCGACGGCACAGTGGCGCACGGATCTTCTTTGCGGGAGGAATAGATCGTGTTGTCCCGGATGGTGAGCGGATTACTCATCGGAGCCCTGGCGTGCTCGTCCCTCCAGGGCCAGGCAGCGGCCGGCGAAGCGCCGCCGGTCGGCGTGGAACCAGGAGAATCTGCGCCCGCGGCGCGAGCCCTCGTCGAGGTGCCGGCGCCGCAGGTACGGCTCTCGACCCCCTTGAAGACGCCGTCGCTGATCCTGGTCGGCACCGGCGCGAAGCGGAACACCCTCGACGTGCACGGCTGGGGAGCCGACGCAGGAGCCGTCTACCAACTGTGGGAGCGCCACAACAACGGCGCGTGGAAGAAGTCGGGGCCGCGGTTCCGCGCACCCAACGACACGGAGCGGCGGGTCACCAGGGCCTTCCCGGCGAGTTGGCGGGGCACCACCGTCGCCTACCGCCTCGAGAAGACCAAGCGCGCCGCCGGCGAGCCCAGGTACTCCAAGGTGGTGCAGGTCTCGGCGGGCAGGCCCGCCTTCAACGTCCACTCGGTGGGCACCACGTCCATCACCCTGCGCTGGCACCGGCTGACCGACGTCAAGGGGTACCGCATCGTCGCGAAGAACGGCACGGGCAAGTGGGTCAAGGTCGCCCACGTCACGAAACCCTCCACGACCAGCCTCAGGCTGACCTCGGTGGGCGGGGTGGCGATCAAGCCCGGAGCCGCGTACTCCTTCAGGATGGTCGGCTGCACGAAGATCTCCGCGACGTCCTGCACCCCGTTGAAGACGGTGAAGAGCAAGGGGAAGAAGGCCGCCCCGATCATGACGCAGCAGGCCTACCGCGTCGACACGGTGACGTCGAAGGCACCCGCGCGGGCGGGCGCCGCCATCACGAAGATGCTGGGCGGCACCACCAGGTCGGGCGGGCTGCTCTACCTGAAGGGCACGAGCCTCAGCACGCCGGTGGGGGTGAGCAAGTCCCATCCCTACCTGAAGTATGTGTGGGACGGCGCCCACGGGGTGCTGGAGTTCCACTTGTTCGTGAAGTACATGATCGTCGGCACGGCTCCGGCGGGAAGCCGCTCGGGCTGGACGATGAAGACCATCTACCAGCAGGGCGCCACGCAGGTGTGGGGCCGCAACATGCTGACCGGCAGCAGCTACGACTTCGGCTCGGACACGCAGTTCTACACCAGGATGGTCTTCCACGACTGGGCGAACCGGGCCAGTGAGAAGCACCCCGCCGGGCAGGCCTACCTGAACGTCCAGATCGGCGGTCGAGGACCCTGCTCCGAGTACTGGTACAGCGAATGCGGTGGCATCTCCTTCGGTTTCAGCCCGACCAACATCGACGGTGAGACCTGGATCTTCCTGCCGTGGGACACCGAGGCGCGGGTCGACGGCGACGCCAGGACGGTGAAGTCCTACTACCCCAACTACTTCAGGTTCACCACGGCCGGCCTGCGCGTGAGCGGCGCTCACGAGACCGGGCACGCGTTCGGGCTGACCGACGGCTACACCGAGCCGACCGGCAAGAAGTGGGACAGGATGATGGACAACGCCGAGACCACCCTGACCACCAGCAGGGGAGTGAGGTACGCGCACCTCATGAAGGACGACGAGGTGTTCATCAACGGCAAGGCGCTGGAGCGCTCCGTGGTGACGGCGAACGACGTCGAGATGGCCCTGTATGCCTACAAGAAGGCCTACAACGTCGTGAAGAACCCCAGGCCCGACATCGCCGAGTACGCGAAGATCTTCCAGTACTACGCCAGCTACGGCGGCGAGCGGATCTCGTGCATGATCCGCAACCGGACCATCGACGACGCCGGCACCCGCAACAACTCCAAGGGGACCGCCTGCCACTGAGCACCCGCCGGCGTCACAATGAGGTGACCCGACCGGCTTCGCGGGTCGGGGATACCCTCAATCCTGCGAGCCCGGCGGTCGGCGTCGTCAGACCGTTTTGACCGGCCACAAGGCGGGCGGTAGTCTAGTCCGTCGTTGCGCTGTGGTCTGCCCACAGGTCGGGCCGCGCATTCGCCGATGTGAAGATAACTCATGGAAGCAGGTCTTTGACCGTGTCTACGTACAGTCCCAAGCCGGGCGAGATCACCCGGAACTGGCACGTCATCGATGCCGAGGACGTCGTCCTCGGCCGTCTCGCGGTCACCGCCGCCACCCTGCTTCGCGGGAAGCACAAGCCGCAGTTCGCGCCCCACGTCGACGCCGGCGACTTCGTCGTCGTCGTGAACGCGTCCAAGGTGGCCCTCACCGGCAACAAGCGCACCGACAAGCTTGTCTACCGCCACTCGGGTCGTCCGGGCGGGCTCAAGTCCGAGTCCATCGGTGACCTCCTCGAGTCCGATCCCCGCAAGGCGGTCGAGAAGGCGGTGTGGGGCATGCTGCCGAAGAACAAGCTGAGCCGTCAGCTCATCAAGAAGCTCAAGGTGTACGCCGGCCCGGAGCACCCGCACCAGGCGCAGCAGCCGCAGCCGTACCAGATCACCCAGATCGCTCAGTGAGCGCGGAGGAAGCACAGTGACCGACACCGTCGAAGAAACAGTGACCAACGACGAGTTCGTCCCCTTCACTGAGGACGACCGCGAGATCGCGTACCGGGCCGAAGCGGTCCCGAGCGCGGCAGTCCCCGGAGGCCGTCCCGCAGTCGTCGCTCCCGCCGGTGCCACGGGCCGCCGCAAGGAGGCCATCGCCCGCGTCAGGATCATGCCCGGCAGCGGCCAGTGGAAGATCAACGGGCGTTCGCTCGAGGACTACTTCCCGAACAAGCTCCACCAGCAGACGGTGAACGAGCCCTTCGTGACGGCGGCAGTCGCCGGTTCGTACGACGTCATCGCGACGATCGAGGGTGGCGGCGTCACCGGGCAGGCGGGCGCCCTGCGCCTCGGCATCGCCCGTGCGCTGAACGCCGTCGACGCCGAGGCGAGCCGTCCGTCCCTGAAGAAGGCCGGGCTGCTCACTCGCGACGCGAGGGTCAAGGAGCGCAAGAAGGCAGGCCTCAAGAAGGCCCGCAAGGCTCCGCAGTACAGCAAGCGCTGATCTCGCGCTGATGCCCCGGCTGTTCGGTACCGACGGGGTGCGTGGCACCGCCAACAAGGAGTTGACGGCGGAACTCGCACTGTCGGTCTCGTCCGCGGCGGCACGCGTGCTCGGCGAAGCAGGGGCGTTCGGCGATGGCCGGCGCCCCCGCGCGCTTGTCGGGCGGGATACGCGAGCCTCCGGTGAGTTCCTGGAAGCCGCCGTGGTCGCGGGCCTCGCCTCCGCGGGGGTGGACGTCGTCCGCCTCGGCATCGTGCCGACCCCCGGTGTCGCCTTCCTGGTGGGAGAACTGGACGCCGACCTCGGAGTCGTGCTGTCTGCGAGCCACAACCCCGCTCCCGACAACGGCATCAAGTTCTTCGGACGCGGCGGCGTCAAGCTCGACGACGACCTCGAGGACGCCATCGAAGAGCGGATGAGCGAGCACTGGCA
>JAEWIK010000024.1 GCA_023387135.1 Actinomycetes bacterium
CTCCTACTCGACGGGGACGTCGGGCGCCGGCGCCGACGTCGACAAGGTGAGGGCGGCCACCGACCTGGTCAGGGAACGCCGTCCCGACCTCGCCCTCGAGGGGCCGATCCAGTTCGACGCCGCGGTCGACCCCGTCGTCGCGAAGACGAAGCTGCCCGGGTCGGACGTCGCGGGCAAGGCGACTGTGTTCATCTTCCCTGACCTCAACACCGGCAACAACACCTACAAGGCGGTGCAGCGCTCGTCCAACGCCGTGGCGATCGGACCCGTGCTGCAGGGCCTCAACAAGGCAGTCAACGACCTCTCGCGGGGCGCCCTGGTGGACGACATCGTGAACACCGTCGCCATCACGGCCATCCAGGCCCAGACCGACTAGAACTCACCTCCGGGCGAGGAAAGGAATCACACCCATGCCCAAGCCGATCCTGCTGCTGAACTGCGGGTCGTCGTCCATCAAGTACCAGGTGATCGATGCCGAGACCGAGGACGTCGTCGCCAACGGGATCGTGCAGCGGATCGGGGATGAGGCCAGCACCATCGACCACAGCTACGCCGGGCAGACGACGCACGAGGTGCACGGCTTCCCCAACCACGCTGTCGCCCTCAAGGCGCTGGTGGCGGTGTTCGACGAGGCAGGGCCGTCGCTCGCCGACGTCGTGGCGGTGGGCCATCGCACTGTGCACGGCGGCTCCCGCTTCCAGGCGACCACCGTCATCGACGACGAGGTGCTGGAAGCCCTCAGGCTGCTGAGCCCGCTGGCGCCGCTGCACAACCCGCCGGGCATCGCGGGCATCGAGGCGGCCCGGGCGGTGCTGCCCGACGTCCCGCACGTCGCGATCTTCGACACGGCGTTCTTCGCGACCCTGCCGCCCGAGGCCTACACCTACGCCATCGACGCCGAGCTCGCCGCCCAGCACGGCATCCGCAAGTACGGCTTCCACGGCACCTCGCACAGCTACGTGTCGAAGAAGGTCGCCGACGTCCTCGGAAAGGATCTCGGCTCCTTCAACCAGATCGTCTGCCACCTCGGCAACGGCGCCTCGGTGTCGGCGGTCCGCGGCGGCGTGGCGATCGACACCTCGATGGGCCTCACCCCCCTTGCGGGCCTGGTCATGGGGACCCGCTCGGGCGACGTCGACCCCGGCCTGCACGCCTTCCTCGGACGCGAGCTCGGCATGTCGCTCGACCAGGTGGACGCCCTGCTCAACAAGAAGTCGGGCATGCTCGGGATGACGGGCGTCACAGACTTCCGTGACGTCAACCAGTTGATCGAGGACGGGGACGAGGCCGCCGACCTGGCGATGAACGTCTTCTGCTACAGGCTGCGCAGCTACATCGGCTCGTACCTCGCCCAGCTCGGCGAGCTGCACGCGATCACCTTCACCGCCGGTGTCGGCGAGAACGACGCGGTGGTCAGGGCACGGGTGCTGAAGCCGCTGGAGCCGCTGGGCTTCCTGCTGGACGAGGAGGCGAACGCCGTCCGCTCCAAGCAGCCGCGGATCATCTCCAGGCCCGGCTCGCCGGTGACGATCCTCGTCGTCCCCACGAACGAGGAACTCGCCATGGCGCGAGAGACCATCGCCGCGATCGGCTGACCCGTCGCGGGCTGGCCGGCGTGGTCAGCGGCGCCACTCGCTGGCGAGCATCGCGTAGCTGAAGCTGTCGTACCAGCGTCCGTCGCGGTGCAGGGAGTCCTCGCGGAAGAACGCCTCGCGGCGCATGCCCGCCTTCTCCATGACCGTCCACGACGCAGTGTTGTCGGCGAAGCAGTGCGCGACGACCCTGCGCACCCCCAGCGCCTCGAAGCAGATCGCCAGCAGTTCGGTGGCGAGTTCGGTGCCGAGCCCCCGGCCCTGCAGGGACGGGTCCACCGTCCACCCGATCTCGGCCTCGACCGCCTGCGCCTGGTCCGCGACCTCGGCCTGCGACCAGGCGTCCTGGACGGCGAGCTTCGCGGTGGCGACGATCCGTCCGCCGGATTCCCCCACGAGGACGTCGTCGAGCGAGCGGAGGTGGCCGGCGACGTGTGCAGCCTCGTCGGCCGCCCTCCTGGTGAGCCACTCGCTGACCTGCGGCGACCTGTACCAGGGCCAGAACCTCGGCAGGTCGGCCTCGGTGCACGGGCGGATACTCAGGCGGGCCGTGGTCCTGGGCCACTCCAACTCGGCCAACGTCAGCATGTGCCCATGCTCGCAGATCGCCGGGTGTCGGCTCGGCGGTGTCTGCCGACCGTGCGGGGCTGTCGCGCGCGGCTGTCGGGTGCCTTGTTGAGATAGGTTTCCACCCATGGGTACGGCACTTGTCACGGGAGGCACGTCCGGCATCGGCGCGGCTTTCGCTCGCGCGCTCGCTGCTCGGGGCGACGATCTGGTGCTCGTGGCGCGCGATCCCGACAGGCTCGCGTCGACGGCCGCCCAACTCGCCTCCGGCTACGGCATCTCCGTCGAGACGCTGGCCGCCGACCTCTCGGTCCACGAGGACGTGGTCGCGGTGGCCGCCCGGCTGGAGGACGCTGCCCGTCCGATCGACCTGCTGGTGAACAACGCCGG
>JAEWIK010000031.1 GCA_023387135.1 Actinomycetes bacterium
GTCTTGCCCTTGCGCGGCGCGCCGCCGCTGACGAGCACCATCGAGTTCGGGTACTTCTGCAGCGCCTTGACCGCCAGCTTGAGCCGGCGTTCGAGCTTGGTGGTCATTCCGCCGGACTTGGTGAGGGCGGAGCCGAGGACGACGAACACGTGCCCCTTGGCGGGCAGGCCCGAGGGCACCGAGGTGTTCATCGGCATGCCGGCGTTGATGGTCGACCAGGCGCCGACGAACTCGCTCCACAGCCTGGCTTCGAAGGCCGAGGTGGCGGCCATCGATCCGACGGCGATGTCGCGTTGGGCTGTCTTGCCCTTGGCCTGCTGGAAGAACAGCGCCTGCGCCTTGAGGGTCGTCAGCGAGGCCGGCGGAGCGGGAGTGCTGGCGGCGCGCGCGGCCGGCGTCTCGCCCGCCACGAGCATGCCGAGCGACAGCATCACTGCCAGTGCGGTGGCGATCGCCGTCCGCATCGTGCGAACCCTCGTCATCAAGAGCCTCCAGGGTCTCACCAAGCCGTCCCCCGAATGGGCTTGTCAACGCCGTATCGATGTGCCGACCGCGGGCCGGCGACCCTCGGAGTCTGACAGCTTCACCCGCGAGCGGTCACCTCTACTTGAGGTTTCGGCGGCTGCAGGTTGAGACTTCGGCAGGACTCGCCGGGCGGCCTGAGGCTCGGCGCGTGCGGCCCGCCCGGCGCGGGTACCAGCCTCAACGTGAGCAGCAGGTCTAACCGGGACGGCAGGCGGGCGACGAGGTCGCCCCGCCCCTCGTCGGGCGCGACGACGGCATGAACCAGACCTTCGACGCCGAGTACGTCCTGCCTCTCCGCTGGGACGCCGGTGCCGACCTGGGCGAGCTGACCACCTACCTGGCGAGGCTGTCGCGCGTCATCGACGTGACCGTCGTCGACGGCTCGTCGGGCCCGGCCTTCGACGAGCACCACCAGGCGTGGTCGCGCTGGGTGAGGCACCTCCCTCCCGAACCGTGGCCGGGCCGCAACGGCAAGGTCAGGGGCGTGGTGACGGGGGTCAGGCTCGCACGCCATCCCGTGGTGGTGATCGCCGACGACGACGTGCGCTACACCACCGAGACGCTGGGCCGCGCCCTGGACCTGCTCGACGACGCCGACCTCGTGGTCCCGCAGAACGTCTTCTCGACCTGGCCGTGGCACGCCCGCTGGGACACCGGCAGGCAGGTGGCGAACCGCGCTCTGGGAGGCGACTTCCCGGGCACGCTGGTGCTGCGGCGCAGCGCGCTCCCCCACGGCTACGACGGCGACGTGCTCTTCGAGAACCTCGAACTGATGCTGACCGTCGAGGCTTCCGGCGGACGGGTGCGGCGGGCTGACGACCTGTTCGTCGACAGGCTCGCGCCGACGACGTCGCACTTCTGGTCCCAGCGGGTCAGGCAGGCCTACGACAGCCTCGCCCAGCCCGGACGGCTGCTGGCGGAGGCGGCGCTGCTGCCCGCCGTGCTGCTGTCGCTCAGGCACCCGGGACGCCTGGTGGCGCTGGCGGCAGGCGCCGTCGCGCTCGGCGAGGTCGGCAGGCGGAAGGCGGGCGGGGCGTCGCGGTTCCCCAGGACGGCGGCCTTGTGGACGCCGGTCTGGTTGGCAGAACGTGCCGTCTGCACCTGGCTCGCGCTGGGCCTGAGGCTGCGCGGCGGTGTCAGGTACGGCGACCGGCGCATCCTGCGGGCCACCTCGGCCGCCGCGCACCGCACGCGGTCGTCGTGACGTGCCACCGACGCCTGCCAGCGCCGCCCGCTGCGTGCGGGAGCGCCGGTGCGGGTACCGGTTCTTCATGGTCGAGTCAACGATGAACCAGGGGCAGGGCTCCCCGCGCGCCGGCGGAGACGCTCCGGAGGCGTCCTCGGCCCTGTCGCACGCTCCCGACGCCGAGGTCCGCGCGGCGATCACCGACTTCGTGGCGGGCGACTACCCGTGCGTCGGAGCGAGGTCTGTCTTCAAGCGCGGTGCCGTCGAGATCCTCGTGCTCGACGGCCTCGCCGACGAAGCCGGGACGGCCACGTTGCTGGCGGCGCTCGAGGAGTTCGCGCGCGAGCACCCGAAGACCAGCGAGGCGACGACCCCCGACCTGGCGTCCTTCCTCGTCGTGTTCAGGGAGCCTGCCACCACCACCGAGGTCGAGTTCGAGGACCTGCTGTGGCGCCAACTCGCCCTGCTGCACCACCTCGACTCCACCCCGTGGGACGCCGACGTCAGCGCCGACCCCTCCGACCCGCACTTCGGCTTCAGCGTGGCGGGACGGGCCTACTTCGTCATCGGCATGCACCCGGGCGCCTCGCGGCTCGCCCGCCGGGCACCGCTCCCGACGCTCGTCTTCAACCTCCACAGCCAGTTCGCCCAGTTGCGGGCGGCAGGCAAGTACGACAGGCTGCGCGACACCGTCCGCCGCCGCGACCTCGAACTGCAGGGGTCGCCGAACCCGATGCTCGCCGATCACGGCGACCGTTCGGAGGCCAGGCAGTACTCGGGACGGAGGGTGCCCGACGGCTGGACGCCGCCCTATGATCTGCGAACCACGACACGAGGAGAACGCGAGTGAACCGGCTCGAACCCCAGACCGGCGTCGGCTTCAGGATGTCCACCGGGGACGAGCTGCTGGTGGTCGACCCGACGGGCGGCCAGGTGAGCGACCTGTACGCGGTGGCGGACCCCGACACCGAGGAGTGGCTGTCCAGCGGCCGCACGATCGACTACGGGAACAAGGTGTTCTTCACCACCGGCGACGTGCTCTACAGCAACCGGTCGCGGCCGATGTTCACGATCATCGAGGACACCTGCGGCAGCCACGACTTCACCCTCACCCCGTGCAGCCAGGACACCTTCGACCTGCTCTATCCGGAGTTCGCCGGCGCCCCGCACCCGAGTTGCCTCGACAACCTGCACTTCGGGCTCGGGCAGTTCGGCGTCTCGAAGGACAGGATCGCCACCTCGTTCAACATCTTCATGAACGTGTGGACCGACCCCGACGGCACCCTCCACATCGATCCGCCGCGGTCGCAGGCGGGCGCGAGGTTCCGCGTCAGGGCCGAGCAGGACCTGTTCGTCGGCCTCACCGCCTGCTCGGCCGAGAAGTCGAACGGCGGCGTCTGCAAGCCGATCGACTACCAGGTGCAAGGCACCGGCGGCCAGAACCTCTGACTCCGGGAGCCGGGACCTATGAGTTCAGGACGAGTTCTCTGAACACCGTTCTCCGAGTCCTCTTCGGACGCGTTGAGTGCGCGTCTGATGCTCGGTTCCTGCTTCATCGAGGTGACGTGACGGCCCGACGCGTGGGCGGGGTCGTCAGTGGTCGGGAACTCTCCACAGGCTGACACGGCAGAACGTGCCGCGTAGCGTTCGAGGTTGATCGCCGCGTTGGTGTCGCGGTGGTGCGAGGTTCCACAGCTCTCGCACGTCCACTGCCTGACCCGCAGCGAGGTCAGGCGCTTGGTTCTCGCGCCACACCCGCTGCACGTCGTGCTGGACGGATACCACCGGTCCGCCACGACCAGCCTCACCCCGCGCTCGGGGCACTTGTACTCCAGTTGCCGCCGGAACTCCCCAAACCCCGCATCCAGGATCGACATCGCCAACCCGGCCTTCGCCCGCGCCCGACGACGCAGGAACACCCCCGGACGGTCAGGGTCAGGTCGCGGCGCCGGACGGGCGGTCATCCCCTTCACGTTCAGGTCCTCGACACCGATCACATCGAAGTCACAGGCGAGCCGATGGGTCAGTTGGTGCAGCCACTCCGCGCGGGCATCAGCCACCACGCCATGCACACGAGCGAGCCTGGCCCGCGCCTTCGCCCGGTTCCTCGACCCCTTCTGCTTCCGTGCCACCGACTGCTGCGCCCGACGCAACCGCCGCCGCGCCCTGCGATACGCGCGCGGCACCGCCACCATCTCCCCGCTGCTCAGCGCATACCCACGCGTCCCGACATCCACCCCCACCACCCGACCACCCGGCCGGGCCACCACCCCAGGCTCGGGCAGGTCACACGCCAACGACGCGAACCACCTGCCACGCCGCCTGCTGACCGTCACCGACACCACCCTCGCATCCGGCCACCGCAACCGCTCCCGCATCCGCACCCACCCCACATGCGGCAACCGCAACCGGTCCCCCGCCACCACGAAGAACCCCGACGACACCCGAAACGCATCATGCACACCCTTCTTGTGCCGCCTCGGGAACCCCGCACGCCCCGCAAAGAAGTTCGCGAAAGCCCGCCCCAGATCACGCACCGCCTCCTGCGGCGCACACTTCGTCACCCCCGCCATCCACGGAAACAACTCGCCCTTCACCATGTTCAAATGCAGCCGGGCACCCGCCTCGCTCGGCCTGTCACACGACGTCGGATCCACCAACCACTGCCGATACGCGTCCCCCCACCAATCCAACGCCCAGTTGTACGCAACCCGACTCGCCCCACACGCCCGCGCCATACAACCCGCCTGAACATTGTTCAGATCCAGAGCCACCCTATGCGCCCGGCTCATCATGCTCCGCGACGATGTCGACGGGATTGAACGTTGCCACGTACCCAGCATCGACCACCCACAGCGGGGAGGGCCACCCTCGACCCGACCCCTGTGGACAAGCGTCACCGAGCCGGCTGCCACCCTCCCGCAATGCCCGCCCCGGCACGCCGCGAAACCCGCGGCCCGGCACCGGCGTCGGTGGCGTTTTCCGCTGCCGGGGCAACAAAAGCCGCGGCGTCCTCCAGTTTCGGTGCGGAGATATCCCGGTTTCGGCTCTATGCTCGACGCGTGTCGAACGATGTCAGCGTCGAGAGAGTCAAGCTTGCGGACCTCGCAACGGAAGCGGGAGTCTCGCTGTCGACGATGTCGAAAGTGCTGAACGGTCGTCCCGACGTCGCCGCCGGCACCCGCGCGCGGGTCGAGGAAGTGCTCGCCCAGCGGGGCTACACCCGCCGCGTCGCCGCCAACGGTGGCCACAACGAACTCATCGAACTCGTCTTCCACGAATTGCAGGACGTGTGGTCGATGGAGGTCATCGCCGGGGTCGAGCGTGCCGCCCAGAACTACGGGCTCTCGGTCGTGCTGACCGAGACCGGCACCAGGCACTCACCCGCCCCGGACTGGATCAAGGGCGTCATGCGCCGCCGTCCGATGGGCGTCGTCCTGGTCTTCTCCGACCTCGCGCCCGACTACAGGATCCAGCTCGAGGCACGGTCCATCCCGTTCGTCATCATCGACCCTGCCGGCGATCCCGCCCCCGACGTCCCGTCGGTGGGCTCGGCGAACTGGTCGGGCGGCCTGCAGGCGACGCGGCACCTCATCGAGCTCGGCCACCGCAGGATCGCGGCGATCACCGGCCCCGAGGACATGATGTGCTCGCTGGCAAGGGTGGACGGTTACCGGACGGCGATGAACCAGGCGGGACTGTCGATCGAGCCTGACTGGATCAGGTTCGGCGACTTCCACGTGGACGGAGGCCGCGAGCACACCCTCGCGCTGCTGTCGCTGCCGGAGCGCCCGACGGCGATCTTCGCGGGCAGCGACCTGCAGGCGCTCGGGGTGTACGAGGCCACCCGCAGCCTCGGCCTGCGCATTCCCGAAGATCTTTCGATAGTCGGCTACGACGACCTGCCGGTCTCGCAGTGGGTGAGCCCCCGGCTGACCACCGTGCACCAGCCGCTGCGTCGCATGGGCGCGGAGGCCGCGCGGATAGTGATCGGGCTCGCCAAGCATCGTCCGACGGCGACCCCGCGGCTCGATCTCGCCACGCACCTCGTCGTCCGCGAGAGCACCGCGCACCCGGCCGGCTAGTCACCGAGGGCCCGCACCTCCACTCCACAAGGCGAACCGCCGGCGCGGTGTCGCCGGGTCCGCGCGTGCCCGCGTCCGACGCCCGGCGAATCGTTATCGGGACGAAATATGTTGTCGTTGACCCCATACCCGGGCACGCCTATGCTGAGCCCCGTCAACCACTGTCGGTGGCACTCTCGAAACTATCGAAAGGTTCAACGATGAACAGACGCACCAGGAGGGGCCTCCTCGGAGGGCTTCTGGCCACAGGGCTCGCCCTGAGCCTCGCTGCGTGTAGCACTCCAGCCCCTGGTACCAGCGCGAGCGCACCAGCGGACTCCTCGGCGCCCGCGAGCAGCAGCGCGCCTGCCGCCGAGCCGGTGACCATGCAGCTGTGGCACAACGGAACCGGCGACAAGGGCCCCGCCTTCTGGGAGAAGGCAGTCGCCGACTTCAAGGCGAAGAACCCGAACGTCACCATCAAGATCACGATCGTCCAGAACGAGGACTTCGACGGCAAGCTGCAGACCGCCATGGCCGGCGGCACCACGCCTGACATCTTCCTGCAGCGCGGCGGCGGCAAGCTCAAGGACCAGGTCATGGCCGGCCAGGTCGCCGACATCACCGACGCCATCGATCCGACCGTCAAGGAGCAGATCGGCGGCGGCTTCAGCACCGACACGTTCGACGGCAAGATCTACGCGATGCCGACGTCCATCCAGCCCGAGGGCTTCTGGTACAACGAGGACCTGTTCAAGAAGGCCGGCGTCGACGCCACCTCCATCAAGGACATGCCGTCGCTGAGCGCGGCTGTCAAGAAGCTGCAGGACTCCGGTGTCGCGGCCATCGCGCTCGGCGCCAAGGACGCCTGGCCGGCAGCCCACTGGTTCTACCAGTTCGCGCTGCGTCAGTGCTCGCAGGACACCATCGCCAACCTGGCCACGTCGCAGAACATGGACGACCCGTGCTGGCAGGCCGCCCTGCAGTCGCTGTCCGACTTCGCCGCCACCAAGCCCTTCAACGACGGCTTCCTGACGACCTCCGCCCAGCAGGGCGCCGGCTCGTCGGCAGGCATGGTCGCCAACGGCAAGGCAGCCATGGAGCTCATGGGCGGCTGGAACCCCGGCGTCATCGGTGGCCTGACCCCCGACAAGCAGAACCTTCCGTCGCTGCGGTTCTTCCCGTTCCCCTCGGTCGAGGGTGGCAAGGGTGATCCTTCGGCACTGATGGCTGGCTCCGACGCGTGGTCCTGCTCCGCCAAGGCCCCGCAGCCGGCGTGCACCGACTTCCTCAACTTCCTCGGCCAGACCGAGCAGCAGGAAGCCTACGGCACCGCCTTCAGCACCATCCCCGCCAACACGACCGCCGCAGGCGTCGTGACCGACCCGGCACAGAAGGCAGCAGCCGAGGCTCTCGGCAAGGCCGCCTACACCGTGCTCTGGATCGACAGCGCGCTCGGCCAGGACACCGGCAACGCCATCAACGCGGCCGTCGTCGACCTGCTGGCCGGCAAGGCTGACCCGGCGGCTGCCGTCGCGGCCATGAAGAAGGCCTTCTAGGCACCATGAGCAGAT
>JAEWIK010000039.1 GCA_023387135.1 Actinomycetes bacterium
CCTCGGTTTGGTGAACTTCATCCCGACCAACGCCGGCGGCGCCTTCAGCGACGGCTACGTCTTGTTCAACCTCGGTAAGGAGGAGAACGCCGAGGCACGCCGCGGTTGCTGGTCGGTCTTCCAGACCCAGGCGCTGGACGTCCAGGGGACGCGGCCCCGCGAACTCCCGCGCGAACTGTACGACTGGGTGGATGTCGAACGCATCGACAACGTGTTCGTCCTCTCGGCGGCTCTCACCCAGTACAACAGCGTGGTCGATAGCGGGGATCTGCCCGCGGCGAAGGCACTCGCGAGAAGGCTCAGCGAGGGCCTGCCGGACTCCTTCGCCACGCAGCGTCTGGCGGTTCGCTGCGAACTGCTCTTCCTCGAGTTGGTCGGCGAGTGTCGACCGGAGGAGATCGACGGTCTCTACACCAAAGCGTTGGCGGGCTATCTGCGAGCCGCTCACGCCGACAGCAGCGTGCAGCGACTCAAGTACGCGTACGCCCGGCTCTTCCTGGGTGACGCGGCCAAGGCGGCGGAGTCCCTCGCCGCCTTCCGCACGTCGAGTGCCGCTTCTGTGTGGCGGGGCACCTCGCGCTGCGAGGAAGAGCTCGTGGCGCTCATCGACGCGGTGGCCGAGCAGCGGGCAGTCGACGTCCACGACGCCTGACCGCGGCGCCTTGCGGGCCGGGATGGTGAGCGGGGCCACAGAGGGATCGAGCTTGCCGAGATCACGATCAGGCGACCGCGGGGGTCTCGGCAAGCTCGAGCGCCGAAGGCGTCTCCGACGCGCGGGTGTAGTACCCCGTCCACCTCGCGCGTCTCCGCAGCCAACCTGCCCAAACCCCCCAGCGTGGGCAGGTGTGCTGCGTCTTTCCCCCTGGTTGTCTGGCTGGTGGCGCCGGGTCGGGGGACGAGGGAAGCGGCGCCACCAGGTCTTCAGTAGGCGCCGTCCGAGCCGACGACTGCCTTTGCGGTCCTGGCGAGGATCATCAGGTCCTGCGTCATCGACCAGTTGTCCACGTAGAACAGGTCGAGACGGACCGTGTCGTCCCAGGAGAGATTGGACCGGCCGGACACCTGCCAGAGGCCTGTGATGCCGGGACGGACGTCGAGGCGGCGCATGGTGTCGCTGTCGTACTGGGCGACCTCACGCGGGAGTGCCGGACGGGGACCGACGAGGCTCATGTCGCCGCGGAACGCATTCCAGAGCTGAGGCAGCTCGTCGATGGAGAAGCGGCGGATGAACTTGCCGACCTTGGTGATGCGGGGGTCGTTGGCCATCTTGAACAGCAGGCCGGCACCCTCGTTCCGGGCCTGCAGTTCGGCGAGCCTGGCCTCCGCGTCGGTGCACATGCTGCGGAACTTGAGGCAGTCGAACACCTCGCCCTTGCGCCCGACCCTCGGCTGCCTGAACAGGACGGGCCCGCCGTCCTCCAGCTTGATGGCGAGCGCCGTGACAGCCATCACGGGCGAGGCGAGCAACAGCAGGAAGCCCGCTCCGAGGATGTCGAAGGACCGCTTGATCCAGCGGGCCGCGTTGATCGCCCTCGGCCGGTCGACGTCCACCAACGGCAGGCCAGCGACCGGACGGACGTCCAGCCGGTGCGCGCTGACGTCGGTCAGCGTGGGAACGACGATGAGCTGGACATCCTGCTCCTCGAGCTTCCACGCCAGCCGGCGGAAGTCCTCCGGCGAATCGAAGGAGCCCTCGGCGAAGATGACAGTGTCGATGCCGTTGTCGGCGATAACGTCAGCCAGTTCGTCGAGCATGCCGAGCACGGGCAGGCCCGTGGAGGTCTCGGTCTGGTGCCGCCTGGTGACGGCGCCCACCACCTTGTAACCGAGCCACTTCTCGCGGCGCAGCACGTTGGCGATGGCGTCGACATGATGGTCGCCCCCCGCGACCAGCACGGGTGTCTGCAGCATCCCTCGCCTGTGCAGCCGCTGCATCGAGCGACGGCGGGCGAACCTGGTGGCGATGAGACCCCCGAGACCGACGGCGAACCAGATGACGAAGAGCGCCCTCGGGAAGTCGTAGTCGGTCAGGTAGCACAGGACGCCGACAGACCCCGCCGCGGCGGAGGTGCCGGTGATGGCCCGCTTGTACTCGGTGGCGCCGGCCCGGAGGTGACGCACCGAGTACGTGCCGAAGGCTGTCAGGCTCAGCAGCCAGATGAGCCCGATCGAGATCGAGGCTGCGAGGCTGGTGGCTGTCAGTGCCGGCCCGTCCTGCACGGGAAGTGCCGCTCGCGCGGCCGTGGCGAAGCCAGCGGACACGGCGATGACGACAGAATCGATGGAATACAGGAAAACGCGCTGCGCGCGCGGAGCCACGAGCCAATGGCGTCGTGTTCTGTGTGTACTGAGACGCTCAAGAGTGAGCGCATCGACGTACGCGCCGATGGTGGTCATGATCCCCCCGGTCTGACCGCCTTCCGACTTTCCCCCCGAAAGTCGCATCCTTGGCAGATCCCCCCGGTCGCCTAAGGACTTCTCGATTATCGTCCGGCGCGCACGTCCCCGGCAAGTGCGTTGGGCGGTTTCGACACCGTGACGACCGGGCAGTGTTGCCCATTCACCACGTGGGCGGTGCGTTTCGGGTAGCGGACCACGCCGCTCGTGAGGGCCATTAGGCTGACGCGAGACGCGTGACACAAGGAGGATTGCGATGGCTGAGGTGTTCGTCCATCCGGACGGTCGGTGTGAGAGCGACACTGTCGGTTCGGGCACGCGGGTCTGGGCCTTCGCACACATTCTCAAGGGCGCCGTCGTCGGCAGCGACTGCAATGTGTGCGACGGGGCGTACATCGAAGCCGGTGCCGTGGTCGGCAACGGCGTGACGGTGAAGAACCAGGTCATGATCTTCGAGGGCGTCACGATCGAGGACGACGTGTTCCTCGGCCCGGGGATGATCTTCACCAACGACCTCAACCCGCGTGCCTTCATCAAGCGGCACGGCGACGAGTTGCTTCCCACCCACGTCCGCCGCGGCGCGACCCTGGGCGCCGGCAGCGTCGTCGTGTGCGGGACGACCATCGGCGAGGAGGCCTTCGTCGGCGCCGGCGCCGTGGTGGCCAAGGACGTCCCGGCACACGCTTTCGTCGTCGGGAATCCCGGGCGGGTCATCGGGTGGGCGTGTACCTGCGGCCTCAGGTTGCCTGCCGACCTCGCGTGTTCGTGCGGCAGGACGTGGGTGCCGTCGGGGGACACCATCGCCGAGGCCTGACCGCCGCCGGCGGAGGAACCTAGGACTTTTCTCAACTTGTGCTCAGGTTTCTCTCACATTGTTGTACTGTTGTCACAAGGCCAGACCACTTCGGTCTGCAGGAGGGCGCTCCTGACGAGCGCGCCGGGGTGATTCGGTAGGCGTCAGGTGCGTGGTTCGGGGGAACAGCTCAATACCGCCTCAGACCCCAGGGACCCCTCATGCCACGACCGACGACTCCGGCACGCAGCCTCACGCGGCCGTACCACGCACGCCGTGGAATCCTTCCCCCTCGCCTGCACGGGCTCACGGCGCGCCGCTTCCTCGCGACGGTGCTCGCCGTCGTGGTGGGCGGATCGGTGCTCGCCCAGTTCGGGCAGGCCGACGCAGCCAGCGCCTCGGTGACCATCTGGGGCAGCGACGCACCCTCCACGTCGTACGTGGGCCCCGACGCCTACCCCGTCGAACTGGGGACGGTCTTCACCGCCGCTGTGCCCGGGGTCGCCACCGGCGTCAGGTTCTTCAAGGCCGACGGCATGACCGGCAGCCACACCGGGTCGCTGTGGTCAGTCACGGGGAAGAAGCTCGCCACCACCACCTTCGGTGACGAGAGCGAGGGTGGCTGGCAGAGTGCCGACTTCGACGAGCCTGTGCCGCTGCGGGCGGGGGCCTCCTACGTGGTCTCCTACCACGTGCCAGAGGGCGGGCTGTACTCCCTCACCAAGAACTACTCGGGGCGCTCCCAGACCCCGGCGCTGACGGTGCCCGCGAAGAACGCGGGAGTGTTCGCCTACGGGACGAAGCCCACGTTCCCCAGGTCGAGCTGGCTGTCCAGCCAGTACTGGGTCGACGTCAGCTTCGTCGCGGACGAGGTCGATCCGACGCCGTCCGAGACGCCGACGCCGTCCGAGACCGCGACTCCGAGTGAGACTCCGACGCCGACGGAGACCGCGACGCCGTCCGAGACGCCGACGCCGAGCGAGACCCCGACCCCGTCCGAGACTCCGACCACCACTCCCACTCCGACGCCGACCGGCGAACCCACCGACCCGACGGTGACGAGGCTGGCCCTCGGCTATCCCGACAAGGAAGCGCTGCTCGCGGACGGCTGGAGCTTCCAGGCCCGCAGCGCCAGAGGAGGCTCCCGGGACACCGAGGCCGGTGCGGGGATCGGCTACTCCGAGTCGGGCCTGAAGGTGACCGCAGGGGTGGGCGACCTGTGGAAGGACCTCAACAACACCAGGAACTCCCTCTTCCGTGACCTGCCGAACGACTGGACCGTCGCCGAGCTCGCGCTCGACTTCGCGCCCTCCGCCGACTACCAGCAGGCGGGCCTCGCCGTCTACGGCTCGGACGACGACTACGTCCAGGTCATCCGGCAGTACAACTCCTCGGAAGGCACCCAGTCGGTGGGCTTCGTCGCCGAGTCCGGCCAGCGGGTGGCCATCGACCAGTGGGTCCGCACGGACGCCACCAGCCTGCGGCTCCGGTTGGAGCGGTCGGGCAGGACCATCACAGGCTCGTTCTCGACGGACGGCGGCCAGAGGTGGACGGCCGTCGGA
>JAEWIK010000126.1 GCA_023387135.1 Actinomycetes bacterium
GGCCTGCCGCAGGGAGTGCTCAGCATGGTGCTGGGCGACCCGGCGATGATCTCGGAGACCCTCATCAACTCCCCTGTCGTGCGGAAGGTGTCGTTCACAGGGTCGCACCCCGTCGGATGCCAGGTGGCCCGGCAGGCGGGCGCGATAGCGAAGCCCGTCATGCTCGAACTCGGCGGCCACGCGCCGGTGCTCGTGTTCGACGACGTCGACGTCGAGGCGGTGGCCCGCCAGGCTCTGGGAGCGAAGATCCACAACACGGGCCAGTCCTGCGGCTCGCCGAACCGGTTCTACGTCCACGAGAACGTGTACGAAAGGTTCGTCGAGGCGTTCGGCGCCCTGCTCGACGAGGTCGTGGTGGGCGACGGTCTCGACCCCGCCACCGCCATGGGCCCGCTCGCCGACTCCCGCCGCTACGCCGCCATGGTGGAGTTCACCGAGGACGCTGTCGCCAGGGGCGCGCGGGTCGTCAGCGGCGGCACCGGCGACGACTCGAAGGGCTGGTTCTACCGTCCGACGCTGTTCGCCGACGCACCCGACGACTCGCTCATCATGCGCGAGGAGCCGTTCGGGCCGATGGCCGCGGTCAGCAGCTTCCGGGACGAGGAGGAGGTGCTCGCCCGCGCCAACGGCCTCCCCTACGGCCTGGGCGCCTACCTGTTCACCAAGGACGCCGACAGGGCGCTGAGGCTCCCCCGCCGGCTCGACTTCGGCATGGTGAGCGTCAACAGGTTCGGGATCGGCGCCCGGGACACCTTCTTCGGCGGACGCAAGGGCTCCGGCTTCGGCTCGGAGGGCGGCCCCGAGGCCGTCGCCGAGTACCAGGTCAGGAAGCTCGTGGCGCAGGCCTGAGAGCGAACCACAGTGCGAGAAGCGATGATCCTGAGCGGCGCAGGCCGCTACCGAGACCCCTGGCATCCCTTTCCCCAGACCAGCCACGCGCTGGCGGGGATCGCCGAGGCGCAGGGCTACGGCGTCCGCATCTGCGACGACACCGACGCCGCCCTGACGAGGCTGGCCGGCATCGACCTGCTGATCGTCAACACCGGCGACCCGTGGCAGTCCCACGTCGACGGCGCCACCGACGAGCCGTCGCAGCAGGCGCTGGCCGAGGCGTCCGCCAGCCTCGACGAGGCCCTGGCCCGCGGCCTGGCGGTGCTCGCCGTCCATCAGGCGGCCGCCAGCCTGCGTGACTACCCCGGCTATCGGACGGCGCTGGGAGCGTCCTGGGAGGAAGGCACCTCCTGGCATCCTCCGCTGGGCGCCGCGAAGGTGCTGGTCGCTTCCGGGCACCCCGTCACCGCCGGCCTCTCCGACTTCACGCTGACAGACGAGCGCTACACCGACCTCGTCCTGACCGCCGACCTGCAGCCCGTCGCCTGGCACGTCGAAGGGGGACGCGCGCACCCGCTGGTGTGGGCGCGGGAGCTCGGGGCGAGCCGCCTGGTGTACGACGCGCTCGGCCACGACGAGCGCTCCTACGCCTCCGAGGACCACCGCCGCCTGCTGGCCCAGGCGATCTCCTGGTTGGGCGCGGCCGGCGCCTGAAGCCGCTGGCCGCGTCCCACGGCCTCAGCGGCCGAGCCAGCCGCCGTCCACCGGGATCACTGCACCCTGCACATAGGCGGCGGCCTCGGACGACAGGAAGACAGCCACGCCGGCGAGGTCGGAAGGCTCTCCCCACCGTCCCGCGGGGATCCGCTGCAGGATCGAGTCGCTGCGCTCCTGGTCGGCCCGCAGCGGCGCGGTGTTGTCGGTGGCGAAGTAGCCGGGCGCTATCGCGTTCACCGTGATGCCGAGCGGCGCCCACTCGTTGGCGAGCGCACGGGTGAGGCCCGCGAGCCCGCTCTTCGCCGCGGTGTAGGAGGGCACGAGAATGCCGCCCTGGAAGCTCAGCATCGAGGCGACGTTGATGATCCTCCCCGTACCCTTCGCCGCCATGACCCGGCCCGCCGCCTGGGCGAGGAAGAACGCCGCCTTCAGGTCGACCTGCAGGACGTCGTCCCAGTCCTGCTCGCTGAACTCCAGCGCCGGCGCACGCCTGATCACGCCCGCGTTGTTGACGAGGATGTCCAGGCCGCCGAAGGTGGCGACCGCCTCGTCGACGACGGCGGCGAGCTCGTCCACCGAGGCAGTCACGAGGTCGCACGCGATGCCGTGGGCGTTCCCGCCCGCCAGCCTGACCTCGTCGACCACGCCGGGAGCGCCCGACCTGTCGAGCAGGACGAGGTCGGCGCCCGCGGCGGCGAGGCCGAGCGCGATGCCCCTACCCAGCCCCCTGCCGGCGCCCGTGACGAGCGCCACTTTGCCGGCGAGGGAGAACGCGTCGGCCGCCATGTCAGTGGCCGAGCTCGCGCAGCATCGGCACCGTCCTGCCGACCCAGGCCAGGTCGGCGTCCTCGACGGCGCCCTGCGTCCTGCCGACGCCCGCCAGGAACCACAGGTAGTAGGTGGTGTAGCCGGGGGCGCTGACGACTGTGTGGTAGCCGGACGGCATCATGTGCATGCCGTGGTTACGGACGGTGAAGTTCTCCTCATACCCCTCGTCGGTGTACATCCTGCAGATCCCCCAGCCGTCGCCGGGGTTCACGCGGAAGTAGTACATCTCCTCGTGCTGCGCCTCGGCGGGGAGGTCGTCGTGGGCGTGGCGGTGCGGCGGGAAGGTGCTCCAGTTGCCGGGCGGGGTGAAGGTCTCGCCCACGATCAGGCCGCTGGCGGGCAGGTCGGGCTGTGAGACCTCGGTGAGGATCTGGTGGTAGGTGCGTCCGAAGTTCGACGCCCCCCAGCGTCCGGCGGCCACCCGGTCGGGAGCTATCACGTAGGGCTCGGTCACGAGGTCGCTGGGCGCGCTCGGCAGCGCGATCTCGACGGCGGTGACGCCGGTCACGGTGAAGTCGCTGCCGGCGGGCAGGTACACCGAGTGCGGCTTGCCGGAGAAGACGTTGGGACGCCCGCCGACGTTCTCGAACCTGGCGCCTGCCACCTCGAAGGTCGCCTTGCCGCCGAGGATCACGGCGAGCACCTCCCTGTCGCCCGTCGAACCCGAGTAGCTCTGGCCGGGGGCGAGGGTGAGCAGCGAGAAGTCCAGCACCGAACACGGGTTGAAGGGCAGTTCGTTGCGGCCCCGCTCGGCGGGGATGTAGCAGTGGTACTTGTAGTCCATCGTCAGTGCCTTTCCTTTGTCGCTCACCAGTACGGGTGCCAGTCCGGCCGGCTGAGCCGGGTCAGGGCTTCGAGGTAGAAGTAGTCGCCCCACAGGCAGCCCTCGTCCACGCCCTCGCCGTTCGGCAGGTTGTAGACGGCATGGCGGAGCAGGGGTTCGCCCGCGCGAGGCTCCTCGGGGGCGTACGAGCGGGCGAGCGAGGCGATGATCTCCTGGACGGTCGCGGCGTAGCGGCCGTCCGGGTCGCCGTGCCGGGCGAGTTCGAGCAGGCCGCAGCAGGCGATCGCCGCCGCTGAACTGTCGCGGAACTGTCCGGACCCGTCGGCGAACGACAGGTCCCAGTAGACGACCTTGTCGCCGGGCAGGTGATCGAGGAAGTAGGCGGCCAGCCGGCGCGCGGCGGCGAGCAGGTCGGGATCGGCGGTGGCCGAGTAGTTGAGCAGGAAGCCGAGGATCCCCCACGCCTGGCCGCGCGCCCAGCAGGAGTGGTCGGAGTAGCCCTGCGCGGTGTCGCCGCGCAGCGCGGCACCCGTCTCGGGGTCGAAGTAGAAGGTGTGGAAGCTGGAGCCGTCGGGCCTGACGATGTTCTCGTGCAGGCGCCGGGCGTGCCGGTGCGCGGCCTCGGCGAACCTCGGGTCGCCGGTCTGCTCGCTCGCCCAGTAGAGCAGCGGCATGTTCATCAGGCTGTCGATGATGACGCGGCCGCGCTGCCTGGGGTCCACGAGGTCGCCCCAGGCCTGGAACACCCCCGCAGGCTCCAGGAACCTGTCCATGAGCCTGTCAGCGGCGGTGAGGGCGGCCTGCCGTCCGGCGTCGCTGCCGGTGAGCCGCCAGCCCGCGACGCAGGACAGCGTGTAGAGGAAGCCGAGGTCGTGGTGGTCGCAGTCGACGTCGGCCGCCACCCTGTCGGCGAAGGAGGCGACGTGCTGCAGCGCGGCCTGCTCGAACCGCGTGTCCCCCGACTGCTCCCACGAGAGCCAGAGCTCACCAGTCCAGAAGGCTGTCGTCCAGCCGGTGTTGCCGCCCAGCGGGGTGAGGTCGGTCGCGGGCCGCAACGGGTAGCTGCCAGCGTCGGTGGTGTCGGCGGGAAAGGCATCGCCGAGGCGGGCGAGGTTGGCCCCGACGGCCTGCACCGCGTCCGCCAGTATCTGCGCGCAGCCTCGGACCAACTCCGGCGACCCTGCCATGAAATGTCCTCTCGTCAACCTTGGGAACGGGCATTCCCAGCGTATCGCGGGAGCACTGGCCAGGGGCAATTCGGGCCGAGATCGTCCCAGCTGGGT
>JAEWIK010000181.1 GCA_023387135.1 Actinomycetes bacterium
CCGGGCTCGGGCTCTGCACCTGTGGACGAGATCGCCTGCCGTGCAGCGGGCGGGCGCGGGGGGGGGGAGCCCTTTGCCCCGCTGCGCCGCCGGGCTCATGCAGTGAAGGCCGCAGCCCTCATGCCGACGAAGTCGCGAACCTGGGTGGTGATGCCGCGCTCAACGGGCAGGCGCTCCATGCTGGTCGCGCCGTAGAAGCCGTTGACCTCCGGCATGCGATCGAGCGCCTGCTGCACCGTGGCTGGCTCATCGAAGGGACCGCCATGGCAGATCACGAGGACGTCCTTGCGTACCGACCTCGCAGCATCCGCGATGGCGCGGGTGGCGGCGATCGCCTCATCGAGGTCGACCGCGACCGCTGCCCCGATCGTCCCGCCGACTGTCAGGCCCATGTGAGCGACGACGATATCCGCGCCCGCCTGCGTCATCGCCCGTGCCTCGTCCGGCGTGAAGCAGTAGGGGGTGGTGAGCAGATCCATCTCGTTGGCGAGCCGGATCATCTCGACCTCCTTCTGGTAGCCGAGGTCGGTGGCCTCCATGTTCGCCCGCATGGTGCCGTCGAACAGCCCAACGGTGGGGAAGTTCTGAACACCGGCAAATCCCATCTCCTTCAGTTCGCGCAGGAACTGCGGCATCAGGCGGAACGGGTCGGTGGCGTTGACTCCGGCCAGCACAGGCGTGTGACGGACCACCGGCAGCACTTCCTGCGCCATCTCGACGACGATCTCATTCGCATCGCCATAGGCGAAGAGTCCGGTGATCGACACCCGTCCTGCCATCCGGTAGCGACCGGAGTTGTACAGCACGATGAGGTCGATGCCACCCGCCTCCTCACACTTTGCCGAGATCCCGGTCCCGGCGCCGCCGCCGACGATCGGGCGACCCTCCCTGGCCTTGGCCCGAAGCCGCTCCAGGATCTCCTGCCTACTGCTCACTAGTCGTCTCCTCGTCCATTGGTGTAACCGGGTCTTGGGTTCCCTGACCGTCGATCAGGGCGATCAGGGTCCTGGCCATCGCGTCGGCGAAGGCAGGGTCGTTGACGTCAACATCCAGCGTCGTGACGGGGATGTCGGGTCGAAGCTGTGAGCGGAGGTTCTCCACGAAGGCGTCGACAGCCTCCGGCCACCAGAACTGGCCGCCCTCGACATCGAGCTCCGACCAGCCACGGGTGGGGATCAGGAACGCCGCAGGGCCGCACGCAACGTTCAGCCGTTCCGCGATGACGGCAGCAAGTTGCCGGGTCTCGTCCGGAGTGGTGCGCATCAGCGTGACCTGCGGATTCCAGGAGTACAGAGTCCGGTCGGCGAAGCGTTCAGGAACACTGTCCACCGACCAGAAGTTCACCATGTCGAGACAGCCCGGGGCGACAACCTGGGGGGTACCCGTCTCGGCCGCAGCGCGGAGCCGCGAGGCACCGGCGCTCAGCACCCCGCCACACAGCTCGTCGGCGAGCTCCGTCGTCGTCAGGTCGAGCACCCCAGCGAACATCCCGGCGCGAATCAGGTTCTCCATGGCGGCGCCGCCGACACCCGTGGCATGGAACACCAACACCTCGTATCCCTCGGCTTCAAGGAGACGCCGGGCGTGATCGACCGCGCGCGTGGTGTTGCCGAACATCGTCGCGGCCACCAGCGGCCGCGAGCCGGTCGACGGGGCCTCGACGTACCCCCGGCTGGAGATCGCCATCCCACAGATGGCGGCTGCGGCATTGCCGAACACCCGGCGGGTGATCCGGTTCAACCCCGCGACGTCGGCGACCGACGGAATCATGACGATGTCGCTGCCCCCGATGTAGATGCTGGTGTCACCAGAGGCGAGGGTCGACACCATCAGCTTGGGCACTCCGAACGGCAGGCCCCTCATTGCCGTCGTCCCGATGAGGGTGCCTGCTCCCCCACCGGCAGCGATGATCGCGTCGAAGGCGCCCTCGTCCCAGCCCCTGGCCACAACTGCCGCGGCGCCTTTCGCCATGACGGCCACCGCCGCGCCGCGGTCGCGTTCGCGAAGGAGTTGGTCGAGTTCCACCCCGCCTGCACGGGCCACCTCCGCAGGTGCGATGTCGGCATCAGGGCTGCCGGGCCCGACCACGCTGGTGTCGATCACAAGGACCTCGAGACCCCGTTGCCTGATCAGGTCTGACAGGTAGCCCAACTCGACACCCTTGGTGTCAAAGGCACCCAGTACCGCAACGGTGGCGGCGCGGTCGGTTGCCCGCTGCTTCGTGTCCATCACACGTCTCCTCTGCCGGCTACACGCCGAGTAGATCGCGCCGCAGCGCGGTGTCGCTGAAGAATGGTTCTGCCTCGGACGCATGGACGGACCTGCCGCTCACGAGGACGCAGACCCGGTCGGCGAGTCGCTGCGCGACCCTGATGCTCTGCTCGACCAGCAGCAGTGACATCCCGGTCCCGATCAGCCGGGAACAGGCGTCGACGACCCTGTCGACAGCCACCGGGGAGAGGCCCTCGGAGGGCTCGTCCAGGATGAGCAGCGAAGGATTCGTGACCAGGGCGCGGGCCATCGTCAGCATCTGCTGCTCACCGCCGCTGAGTCGCGTGCCGGCGACCCGACGGCGACCCGCCAGTTCCGGGAAGAGGTCGTAGATCCTGTCAGGTGTCCAGCCGCCGTCCCCGCGTTGGCCCCTGTGGAACAGGGTCAGGTGCTCGTGGACGCTCAGGCTCCGGAAGAGCCGGCGGCCCTGCGGGACGTAACCGATGCCCAGGCGAGCGATGACCTCCGGTCGAGAACCGGTGATGTCCTCGCCCGCGAACGTGATGGAACCGCGCTTGGGCGGCGTGAGGCCCATGATGGACCGCATCAGGGTTGTCTTGCCCATGCCGTTGCGACCCAGGACGCACGTGCAGCCAGCACCCACCTCGAGGGAGCACCCCTGCAGGACGTAACTGGTGCCGTAGTAGCTGTGAATGTCACTGACCAACAGCAGCGGTTCAGTCATGGTGAACAGCGCTCCCAAGATAGACGGCCTGCACTGTCGGGTCGGCCCGGACCTCCTCCGGCGTCCCCGCCGCGATGGGGTGGCCGCGATCAAGGACCGTGATGGTGTCGGCGAGCCGCAGCACCAGGTCCATGTCGTGCTCGATGAGCACGACGGTTCGATCGGCGGGAAGGCTCCCGATCAGGTCGGCGAGGATGAGGCGCTCGGCGGGAGACAGCCCCGCCGCCGGCTCGTCCAGCATGATGAGGGAGGACCTCATCGCCAGAACCATCCCGAGCTCCAGCTGCCGCTGCTCACCATGGGACAGTTCGGACACCAGCCGGTCCAGATTCTCGCCGAGTCGGACATCCTCGGCCACCGACTCGACCTCGGCGCGAAGCTCGCGGTCGGCCGACCTGGAGGCGAAGAGGCGGAAAGCCTTGCCTCGGCCACGCTCCGCGGCGAGAGCGAGGTTCTCCCCGACTGTCAGGCCGCCGAAGAGCTCGGAGATCTGGTAGGTGCGACCGAGCCCCAGGGCTGCCCTGCGGGCAACCGACAGCCTGGTGACGTCGGTGCCGAACAGCACCACCGTCCCCGTGTCGGCCCTCAACTCTCCTGCGACGAGGTTGAACAGGGTGGTCTTTCCGGCGCCGTTCGGCCCGATCAGGGCGTGGCGCTCGCCACGCATGACGCTGAAGCTCGCGTCCCTCACGGCTTGTACACCGCCGAAGCTCTTGCTCACGCCGGCGACCTCTAGCGCGACCTGCACCTGGTGCATTGGTAACCCTCTCCAGCGAGGGTGCTGTGCCGCGCGAGCGGCACAGCACCTGAGCTGTGTCAGCCGCCGAACGGCTGGTAGTCGTAGGTGGTGGTATCCGCCAGCAGTCCGGAGCTCATCGCCGAGCAGAGATCGGACGGTTGGGTGTTGGAGTCGGACGGCTCCGCGAGATAGGTGTCGGCGTCGTACGGACCGAACTGGGAAACCCCGGCCACCGTGATGACACCCTTGTTGTAGAGCGAACCGCTGTCGTCCTTCGCGACCTCACGGATGTAGACGTTCTGGATCGCAGAGTGCCACTTCTTGTCCAGGGAGACCGGACCGCGGGGGTCGTCGCCAAGGTCGGTTGCCACCATGGCGTCGACAAGGGCCTTGTGGTCCTCGACGTTGCCGCCCGTCTTGTCGATCGACCGGAGAATCAGCTTCATGGACGAGTACGCGAACTCGGCGGCGGCCGACGGCGGGTAGCCGTACTTCGCCTTGAACGCGTCGCTGAACTTGGTCCACTCGGCAGTCGAGAGGTCGTCGGTGGTGTGGTGGGCGGACAGCGACCCGGCGATCTCCGCCGGCATCGAGTCGAGATCGGGCTTCTCGAAGGTGTTGGACTGCCCGATCAGCGGCATCTTCTCCATCATGCCGAGCTCGACGTACTGCTTGATGAAGTTGAGTGCGTCGCCACCGGCGCCGTTGTACAGCAGGGCGTCGTACCCCTGGTCCAGGGGGATCGAGGCGATCAGCGAGGAGAAGTCCGACGTCGTGCCCGGCGGGAACCAGACGCTCTTGACCTCGGTTCCGCCGCCGCGGCAGAAGCCGCGCTTGAAGCCGCCGCCGAGGTTCCATGGGAAGGAGTAGTCCTCACCGATCTGGTAGACCTTCTTCCATCCCTTCTCCTTGGCCAGCCAGTAGCCGAAGACGTCCATCGACTGGGCGCCGGTCCAGGTCGGCCTGACGATGTTCTCCGAGAAGGACCTCATCGTCATGTCCTCGGCCGCGGAGTACATGACGACGACAGGTATCTCCTTGTCCTTCATGTAGTCCCCGACGGCCAGACCCTCGTCGCCGGACACGAGGCCGGTGAGGATGTCGACCTTGTCCTGCTCGACGAGCTTCTTCGCCTTGGTGACTGCCTGCTCGTTGTCGAGTTGGTCGTCCTCGTAGACGACCTCGATCTTCTTGCCTCCGGCCTGGTTGCCCGCCTCCTCGAGGGCCAACTCGGCCCCCTCCTTCTGCATCTTCCCGAAGGAGGAGAAGACGCCGGTGAAGGCGCTGATGAATCCCACCTTCACTGTGCCGCCGCCGTCGGCGGAGGCTCCCTTTGTGGGTTCCGTCCCGGCCTGGCCCTGGCCCGAACAGGCCGATAGCAGCAGGAGTCCTGCGACCACAAGGGAGCTGAAACCCTTCACTCGCTGCGACATTGTCGCCCCTTTCATTCAGCAGTTTGCATCGGACGCACATCATCTGGTGCGCCGACCGACTTCTTTGTCGATTCCCGTCTGGTTTTTGTCTTCTCAATGGCGCCGAGCACACCTGACGGCGCAAACAGGACCACCGCCACGAAAATCAGGCCGATAACCGTGTTGTAGCGTTCCGTGTGCTGGCTGATCAGCACATCGAGCCCGATCGCGAGCGCGGCCCCGACGAACGGGCCCCAGAAGAAGCTGGCCCCGCCGAGAATCACCATGAGGAGCACCCAGATCGTTCTGCTGAGCGCCAGCGAGGTCGGCGTGATGATGCCAATGGAGTACGTCGCCAGGATCCCGCCGATGCCCGCGCACAGCGCTGCCACGACGAACGCGGTCACCCGGATCCAGTACACCGGGTATCCGAGCGCCGCCATGCGGCGCGGGCTCTCTCTGATGCCGTTCAGGACGAGCCCGAACGGAGACCTGACAATCCTGCGGAGGACGATGACGGTTGCGGCGAACACGACGAGTGCCACCCAGTAGAAGTTCTGCGTCGTGCTGAAGTCGATGCCGAGCACCGTCGGTGCCCTGATGCCCCTGATGCCGGACCAGCCGTGCAGGAGGCTCGTGTTCTGCTGGGCGAAGGCCCAGCAGATCTGGCCGAAGGCGAGGGTGATCATGAGGAAGACCATGTTCTGCGTGCGCATGGCGACCATCCCGAAGAGCAGCGCCACGACCGCCACGAGCACCAGGGCCAGCAGCAGTGTCCATACGACTGGCCACCCGCGCTCGAAGGCGAGCAGGCCGATCACGTAGCCGGTCATCCCGAAGAACGCGGTCTGCGCGAGGCTCGTCATCCCGCCCTGCCCGATCAGGTAGCCGATGGACGCCGCGAGCAGGCCGAAGTAGAACATCCGGGTCACCGTCGTCACCCAGTAGGCGTCGGCGACGAATGGGAACACGACGGCGATGAGAAGGGCCGCCGACAGCACGATCCTGACCGTGCGAGGGGGGAGTGCCATGGCTACGCAGCCGCCTTCCCGAGCAGGCCCTGAGGTCGCAACGCCAGCACGAGGACCATCGGGACGAAGATGAGGAAGTACGCGTACTGGGGCGCGAAGGCGAGTCCCCAGGAGACGATCTGACCCAGGACCAACGAACTGAGGAAGGCGCCGGCAAGGCTGCCCATCCCGCCGACGATCACGACGACGAGGGAGTACATCAGGATCGTCGTGTCGCCACCGGGGCTGAGCTGGAGGTAGGACCCGCCGAGCACGCCGGCGAGACCGCCGAGAAACGCCGACAATACGAAGACCCCGGTGTACATCGTCCCGATGTTGAGACCGAGGGCGCGCACCGTCTCCCGGTCATCGACTCCCGCCCGAACCGCTGCGCCGATCTTCGTCCGGTGGAGCAGCGCCCACAGGCCGACCGCGACGAGCACCGCCGTCGCCATCAGGATCAGGCGGAACCCCGGGTAGGTGACGCCCAAGAGGTCGACCGGAGGATTGAGCGCTTTCGGGACGTTCAGGGTGATCGGGGACTTGGGCCAGAACACGAGGCACAGGTCGACGATGACCATGGCTGTGGCGACGGTCAGCAAGGTCTCGGGGAGGTCGTTACCACGGACCTTGGTCAGCATGAGCCGTTCGAACGACAAGCCGAGGAGGGCGATCGACGCCGCGCCGGCCAGGACTGCAAGGAACCAGTTCTCGGTTGCCCGAATCACCGAGTAGCCAATGTATCCACCCAACATATAGAAAGCTCCGTGGGCGAGATTCACAATCCTCATCAAACCGAACGCGAGAGTGAGCCCGCTGCCGAGAACAAAGAGAATGGCAGCCTGAGTCAATCCATTCAGGATGAGGACAACCGCTCCGTCCATACCCACCTCGACATTGAGTGAACTTCAATCGGACGGCACTGATGCTACGAGCGTTCTCGTCCCCAACACTGATCCACTTCTGGCACACTGGTCTACGAATCCAGCGCCGGGTTCGGCTACACAGAAGGGGTGACTCACCTGTCCGGCTCCTCTATCGATGTCGCCGACCTGACCCGACAACTCGGTCGCTGGACGCGTCCCGAAGGAACGCTCGCCCGCGCGCTTGCTGACGGCCTCGCCCAGTTGATCGAGGCGGGCCTGCTGTCGGCGGGGAGCCGGCTCCCGTCCCAACGAGCCTTGTCGGCCACCCTGGGCACGGCTCGCGGCACAGTGGTCGCCGCCTACGACCTGCTCCAGGCCGACGGCTACCTGACGGCGCGCCAGGGAGCCGGCTTCTGGGTGCGGTCCACCTCCGCGCGCGGACGAGGCTGGAGCGACGGGCGAATGTTCGCGTTCACCAGTTCAGACGACTCGATCGACCTGTCAAGCGGCGCGTTGCCGGCGTCCTCGGGTGTCGCGGCGTCTATCGCGGCGCTTGGCCGGACGGATCTCGAGCCGTACCTGCCCACCGACGGATACTTCCCGATGGGCCTTCCGAGCCTTCGCCGCGAGATCGCGGCCCACTACACCCGTGACGGGTTGCCCACCCAGCCCGGCGAGGTTCTCGTCACGAGCGGCGCCCAGCAGGCAGCTTGGCTTGCGGCCACGACCTTCGCCGGCGCGGGCGTCTCTGTGCTCGTCGAGGAACCCGGGTACCGCGGTGGGCTCGAGGCCTTCGCTGCCACCGGCGCGACGCTGACCGGAATCCGACTCCTCGATGGCGGCATCGACGTCGCACACGTCCGGAAGATGGCACCGAAGGCCCAGGTGCTCTACTGCCAGACCGGCGTCCACAATCCGACCGGACAGACCATGGCGCCGGCGACCAGGCGGGAACTCGCGGAGGTGATCAACCGGTACGGGATCCTCACCGTCGAAGACACCTGTTCCCGCGACCTTGTGGTGGACGGGGCTTCTCCCGCCCCCACGCTTGCCGGACTCGTCGACCCCGACCTGCTCGTCAGCATCGGGACCGCGTCAAAGCTGTTCTGGGGAGGCCTCCGGATCGGCTGGATCGTGAGCACCGAGAAGCACCTCCGCTCGGCGCTCCAGCCGAAGAGGTCGATCGACCTCGCCTCCTCCCCGCTGAACCAGTTGATCACCGCGCACTTGTTGGAGAGTGCCCCGGCGGCCCGCAGCGAGAGAAGACTGTCCCTGACACGGTCACTCGAAACGACAGGGCAGATCGTGAACGAGGTGTTTCCCGAATGGACCTGGCAGCGGCCTTATGGGGGGCCGGGCATCTGGGTGGACGCGAACACCGACACCGTTGCCCTGGCAGAGGTGGCGAAGAGGGTCGGTGTCCTCCTCGCCCCCGGGCCCGGCTTCTCGACCTACCACGGGTTCCGAACCATGCTCAGGCTCCCCATCTGGCACGACGAGGACGAGTTGCGCGAAGGGCTGAGATTGGTTGCGGAAGAGGTACGAAGGTGAGCACCACTACCGCGCCGTAGAGGACGTTGGTATCCAGGAAGGCGGGGAACGCCATGATCAGCGCAGCGCAGGGGGCGGGCCGTCGGTTGCCTCGTACAGTCCGGCCTCGGCAGCCTCCCTCGCCATCATGTCCAGAATCTCTCGGCGGCGGGACTGCATGGCGTCCTGGTACGCGACCAGATCCTGCAACTGCACGTACCTGTGACGTCCCGGCTTGGACATCGGGAGGTCGCCGCGCTCCAACAGCCGCACCAGCGTCGGACGCGAGACGCCCAGGAAGTCAGCAGCCTGCTGGGTCGTCAGTCGGGCGCTCTGCGGCATCACGCTCACCGCCATGCCCTGCATCAACGCCTCAGCCACCTGCACGAGCACGGCATAGAGAGGCTCGGGCAACTCGACCCGGCTGTTGTCCGGAGCCACCAAGGCCGCCTTCGAGGTAGGCGCGAGGATTCCGCGCTCGGCCAACGCCTGCACGAAGTCGACGATCTGAGCCTCGGAACCCTCTGGGAAGTATGTCCTGGTGTCAGCAGTCGCCTGATTGCGGGCCACGTCGACCACCTCCTCTAGCCGCCCAGACTACCAGCACTCTACTTAGAAACGAACGAAACGAACGCCGATGTGCGCTCCGCGTCACAGGAACCGGTCAGGGCGTGACCGGGCGCACGCGTGTGGCCAGAGCGGTAGAGCGGTAGCTCGATGCCCGCATCACTGCCGCTCGTGGGGAACCCGAAGTTCCAAGGAGTCGAGCGCTGTGCGGAGGGGCAGCGCCGGTCAAGGCATTGGGATTCCTGCGAGGAAACCCTTGGCAGCACGGTGCTGGACTGGCGTGCGGTCCGACGGCAGGGCACGCACTGCGTCCTCGGTGCCCGCGGCGACGGCCTGTTCGTAGTACCAAGTCTTGAAGTCGAGGACGTCGAGGACCTCGCGCAGCGCGTCGATCTCCCGGCGGACGACCTCGCGGCGGTTCCGGAATAGCTCCAACCGGTCCGCGAGGGTCGCGTCGCCCTCGACGCACATGTCCATGAACGCCTTGATCTCCTTGATCGAGAGCCCCGACCTCTTGAGGCACTCGACAACGCGGAGAGCCGCCAGGTCGGCGTCGGAGTAGCGCCGTCGTCCACCTTCGGACCGCTCAACGGCCGGAAGGAGACCCTCTGCCTCGTAGTACCGCAGAGCGGAAGAGGCGACCCCCATCATCGCCGCAACCTCGCCCACGGAGTACGGCGGGGCGTCGACACCAACTTCACTTGACATGAAGCTCACTTTAACTTCTACCGTGAGGTGATCGAGTCGACACCTCAGATAGCGCAAGGACATCCCATGACAGTCGAAACCCTCATTACCTTCGACTTCTCACCGGCGACAACAAGGAGCTCGTGATCGTACCCGGAGCCAGTCACACCGACCTCTACGACGGCGGATACTCGAACGCCATCCCGTTCGACACGATCGAGCGGTTCTTCGCCTCGTACCTGGGAGTAGAGCGTGACTGAGTCGGCTCACCTTCGTCCACACCACCAATGAAAGGGCTCACCATGAGCACTGAACCCCAGATCCCCGCCACGATGCGGGCCGTCGTCATGAACGCGCCGGGCGACGTCGTCGTCGTGACGATCGACACCCCGCGCGTCGTCAAACCCACTGACATTGTCCTGAAGTTGGCGGCCGCCTGCGTGTGCGGCTCCGACCTGTGGCCCTACCGTGGCCATGAGCCGGTCGACCACCGGTTCATGGGCCACGAGTACGTCGGCACGATCGTCGAGAAGGGTGACCAGGTCACAACCCTCGAACTGGGCGACTTCGTCATCGGCTCGTTCATGCTGTCCGACGGCACCTGCGAGATCTGCGAGGCGGGCTACCCGTCCCGCTGCGCCAA
>JAEWIK010000206.1 GCA_023387135.1 Actinomycetes bacterium
CGCACCCGCCGTCTCGGCGCGGGCGATCGCCAGGGCGGCCTCCGCCGTCGACCTGTCGGCGTTGGCGGTCGCCGCCTCCTCGCGGGCACGGGCTATCTCGGCCGCGGCCCTGGACGCCTCGGCCTTCGCCTGGGCGGTCTCGGCCTTCGACTGCGCGAGCTCCGCCGCGGCGCCGGACGCGTCGGCGCCCTGCCGGGCGCGCAGGACGAGCCAGGCGACGACGACGCCGATGCCGATACCGAGCACCAGGCCGGCGATCAGAAGAGGGAGGTTCTCCATGTCCTTGAGTCTGCCGGTGTCGACTGACAGTTCGTGGAAGCGACTCTCCCACCTGTGAATTCCCGTGCCCGAGCCGGGGGCGCGTGATCGCCAGCCGGACTGCCGCCACGGCACGTCGCGCGAGCCGGTCGCCGGCGGCAGACTGTGGGCATGACCCCGCACATCGCCGACCTGGCAGCCTTCGTCACTGCCTCACCGTCCTCCTACCACGCGGCCGCCGAGGTGGCGCGCCGGCTGGACGAGGCGGGGTTCACCGAACAGCGGGAGACCGAGGCCTGGCAGCCGGGCGGGGCCCACTACGCGGTGCGCGACGGGGCGGTCATCGCCTGGCGCGTCCCCGAGTCGACGCCGGCCGGCTTCCGCATCGTGGGTGCCCACACCGATTCGCCGGGGTTCAAGCTGAAGCCCGACCCGTCCGCGTACGCGTTCGGCTGGTCGCAGGCGGCCATGGAGGTCTACGGCGGCCCGTTGCTGAACTCCTGGCTGGACAGGGAGTTCGGGCTGGCCGGACGGGTGGTCACCAGGGACGGCTCGGTGAGGCTGATCTCGACCCCCGCCTGGCTGCGCATCCCGCAGGTGGCGCCGCACCTCGACCGGAGCGTCAACGACCAGCTGCACCTCGACAAGCAGGCTCACCTCAAGCCGGTGTTCGCCCTCGGCGCGGGGGACATCCTCGCGGCGCTCGCCGGACTGCTGGACATCCACCGGGACGAGATCGACGGCCACGATCTCTTCGCCGCCGTCACCGAGGCGCCGGCCACCATCGGCGTCGCGGGGGAGTTCTTCGCCTCCTGGCGGCTGGACAACCTCTCCAGCGTCCACGCCGGGCTGGTGGGCCTGCTGGACGCCGAGCCGTCCGAGGCCATCCAGGTGCTGGCGTGCTTCGACCACGAGGAGATCGGCAGCGCCTCCCGCAGCGGCGCGCAGGGCCCATTCCTGGAGAGCGTGCTGCGCAGGATCGGCGCCTCCCTCGGCTGGGACACCGACGCCTTCGAGCGCGCCCTCGCCGGCTCGACAGTCATCTCCGCCGACGCCGGGCACGCCGTCCACCCGAACTACCCGCACCTGCACGATCCCGACCACCGTCCGACGCTCAACGCGGGCCCGCTGTTGAAGGTCAACGCCAACCAGCGCTACACCTCCGAGGGCCCCGGTTCGGCGTTGTGGCTGAGGGTGTGCAGGGCGGCGGGGGTGCCGACCCAGCCGTTCGTCTCGAACAACGCGGTGCCGTGCGGCTCCACCATCGGTCCGCTGACGGCGACCCGCCTCGGGATCCCGTCGGTCGACGTGGGGATCCCGCTGCTGAGCATGCACTCGGCACGCGAGTTGGCGGGCATCCAGGACCCGGGCTGGCTCGCCCAGGCGCTCGCGGCCTTCTACTCCGGGGCCGAGCGCTAGGCCACCGGCTGCTCGGGGGCGCGTCGGGCGTCCATTAGGCTAGGCGGACGTGGCTCTCACCATCGGTATCGTCGGCCTGCCCAATGCTGGCAAGTCCACCCTCTTCAACGCGCTGACCCGCAACAACGTGCTCGCGGCGAACTACCCGTTCGCGACGATCGAGCCGAATGTCGGGGTGGTGGGGGTGCCCGACCCGCGGCTGGGAGTGCTCGCCACGATGTTCAACTCCGAACGCGTGGTGCCCGCGACGGTGAGCTTCGTCGACATCGCCGGCATCGTGAAGGGCGCCTCACAGGGCGAGGGCATGGGGAACGCCTTCCTCGCCAACATCCGTGAGGCGGACGCCATCTGCCAGGTGACGCGGGTGTTCCGCGACCCCGACGTGACCCACGTCGACGGGGCGGTGAACCCCGCGAGCGACATCGAGACGATCAGGACGGAACTGATCCTCGCCGACCTGCAGACCCTGGAGAAGGCGCTGCCGCGGCTGGAGAAGGAGGCGCGCCTGCGCAAGGAGCGCCAGCCGGTGCTGCAGGCGGTCCTCGAAGCCCAGCGGGTGCTGGACGGCGGCCAGGGCGTGCACCAGGCAGGCCTCGACCTGGAGCCGTTGCGGGAGTTCTTCCTGCTGACAGCCAAGCCCTACCTGTACGTCTTCAACTGCGACTCGGACGAGTTGACCGACGCCGACCTGATCCAGCGGATGCGTGACCTGGTGGCGCCGGCCGAGGCCATCTTCGCCGACGCCAAGATCGAGTCCGAACTGGTGGAGATGGAGCCCGACGAGGCCCGGGAGTTCCTCACCGAGATGGGCATCGAGGAGCCGGGCCTGGATGTCCTCGCCCGCGTCGGCTACGACACGCTCGGGCTGCAGAGCTTCCTCACCGCCGGCCCCAAGGAGTCCCGCGGGTGGACGATCCACAAGGGTTGGACGGCCCCGCAGGCCGCCGGGGTGATCCACACGGACTTCCAGAAGGGCTTCATCAAGGCCGAGATCGTCAGCTACGACGACCTGATCGCCGCCGGTTCCATGCAGGCCGCCCGCGCCGCCGGCAAGGTCCGCATGGAGGGCAAGGACTACGTCATGCAGGACGGCGACATCGTGGAGTTCCGCTTCAACGTGTAGCGCCCCGCTCAGTCGGTGTGGGGTTCTCCGGGGTGGACGTAGCCCTCGGGGACGCGGCGGCGGCCCTTCGTGGCCTCGTCGACTGCCACCTCCTGGTCGTCAGCCTCGCCCGAGCGTCCTCTGGATTCTGCGGCAGCGCTGGGCATGGGCACCTCGCCGCCGTCGCCGCGCAGTGACGCCTCGAAGCCGTCCTCGCCCCTGATGGGCTCCTCGATCTGGTTCATGGTGCCTCCTCGTCGCTCATCTCTCCTGTACCCTCCGGCGGCTGCCGCGTCACGGGGGGACTCCTGGACATGGGCCGACCTGCGCATCCCGGGCTGTCGGAGGCGGCGCTTAGCATGGCGTGATCGGACGGAACGACGACGTGATCGGACGGAACGAGGAGGACTCATGACGACGCTGCAGGATCGGCCAGGGAGCGCGCTGGTGGTCATCGACGTGCAGAACGGCGTGGTGCGCGAGGCGTGGCACCGTGACGACGTGGTCGCCACCATCGGTGGGCTGGTCGCCAAGGCCCGCGACGCCGGCGTCCCCGTCGTCTGGGTGCAGGACTACACCGAGGGCGAGGAGCGTCCCAAGGGCAGCGAGCAGTGGCAGATCGTCGGCGAGCTCGACCCCAGGGAGTCCGAACCCCACATCGACAAGACGTACGGCGACTCCTTCGAGGACACCGACCTCGAAGCGGTGCTGGAGCGGTTGGGGGTCGGGCACCTGTACATCGCCGGCGCGCAGACCGACGCCTGCATTCGATCGACGCTGCACGGCGCGATCACGAGGGGCTACGACACCACGCTGGTCAGCGACGCCCACACGACCGAAGACCTCACGGGGTGGGGGGCACCGCCGCCGGAGGCCGTCGTCGCCCACACCAACCTCTACTGGCAGTTCCACCAGGCTCCCGGACGTACAGCGGGCACCGTGACGGCGGCCGAGGTCGAGTTCGCCCGGGCCGCGTCGTCCTAGGCGGCCGGGATGGCGCGAGGCAAGCCGTCCGCGGAGCCCTCGGTGGTGTTCCTGCGCGGTGTGAACGTCGGGCCGAGCACCAAGGTGCCGATGAAGGAGCTGGCGGCGAAGCTCTCCGGCGAGGTGGGTGCTCCGGTCGCCAACTACCTGCAGTCGGGCAACCTGATCGTGTCGTCGGGCGACGCAGCAACCCTCGGGAAGCTCGTGAGCGGGCTGATCGACACGCTCTACGGGCTGACGGTGCCTGCCGTGGTCCGCTCGGCCACCGAACTCCGGGCGCTGCTCGCCGCCAACCCCTGGCCCGACGACGACCCGAAGCAGGTACACCTCACGATGTGGGAGGAGTCGCACGACGAGGCGGCCGCCGACGCGTTCGCAGCGCTCGACTGGCAGGGCGACGAGATCGCCTTCTCGGGCTCGAACGCGTGGCTGAGGTTCACCCGTCCGTCCCACACCTCGAAGCTCAACGTGCAGGCGGTCGACAAGCGGCTCGGGGTGAAGGCGACGGCGCGCAACCTGCGCACGGTCATGAAGGTGGGCGAGCTGGCGGCAGGCGCCGAGCCCTGACCGCCGTCCTGCGACGAGAGCTCAGCGGGCGAAGGTGGCCCGCAGCAGGTCCGCCGCTTCGTCCACCGCCGCCCGCTCACCCGCGGTCAGGCCGGGATCGAGCTTCAGCGTGACCTGCGGCTCGGGCTTGGCGGCCTTGCGCTGCCACGTGCCGACGTCGCGGCCGTCGAGCAGCACGGGGCCGCCCCGGTTGGCGATGAACCAGTCGGCGGCGTCGCCGCTCGGGTGTCCGGCGGTCCGCCTGAAGGACGGCGGACGGTAGCTGAGGTACGCCTCGTCGAAGCACGACAACAGCCAGCCCCTCCTGGGACGCACCTCGTCGGGGACCGCCGTGCCGTGCCACAGTTCGACGCCGTCCACCGTGGTGGACGTGAGGCCCGCCGCATTCGCCAGGCCGGTCCTGATGTCTACCAGCGTCAGCGGCGTCCAGCGTTGCAGGTCCTTCAGCGTCACCGGGCCGTGGCTGGTGATGAACCTCGTGACGAGTTCGGTGAGCGCCTCGTCCCGCGACCTGGCGGGGGTCTCGGGCACGACCTCGGAGACCAGCGCGTACGTGTGCTGCGCCGACGCCTGGGGCGCCGAGCAGATCACCGCCCGCAGTTCGGCGACCAGCAGCAGGTGCCCCACCCGCTGTCCGAAGAGCGGATCGGAGGCGTCCAGCAGGCCCGCCTCGACCAGCGCCGTGCCGAGCGCCCGCCGGTCGGCGAAGGAGCGGCCCGCCAGCCTGTCGGCGATCGCACCGATGCCGCTGTCGAGCAGGTCGGCGTCGAGGCTCAACTGCCGGTGCCTGGACGCCATCCCGGCCTCCACCTTGGGAGAGGTGAGCGCGAGCAGCCAGCGCAGGTCGTCGGCGGCGACGAAGTGCCAGGTGGGACGCAGCACGTGCGTCCTGATGATCTCGCCGGCGGCGAGCGCGGCGTCGACTGCCGACACCGCCCCGGCCTCGCACCTGTACGCCACCATCGCGCGGGCCTCGCGGTCCTCCTGCGCCTGCACGCACAGCAGGTCACTCACCACCTGGGTGGGGGTGGCGGCGGCGGGTCCCGTCAGGTGTTGGGTGGCGAGCCTGCGCCTGAGCACCTCGTCTGCGTCCATCCGGCGACCCTGCCAGCCGGGCGGCACCTTGACAAGCTCACCTGCCGGGACCGGCCGAGCCTCGACGTAGGGTGGGCGCGCGGCGAGCGGGGAAAGGAGTCCCGATGAGCGTGCCGGGCGGCATGGGCGGCCCCGTGGGGGCCGAGTGGATGATGCGGCGCGGCCCGTCCCGGGTCGATCCGGCGGACAAGGCACAGCTCGCCGAGTCGCCGGTGAGTTTCGGCAGGGTCGCCTCCCTGTTCAAGGGCCACTTCTGGGCGACCCTCGGGGTCTGCCTCATCATCGCCGTCTCGGCCATGATCGCCCTCGCCCAACCGTTCCTCCTGCGGGAGGTCATCGACGTCGCGCTGCCCGACCAGAACACCACCCTGCTCGTGTGGCTGGTGGTCGGCATGGTGGGGGTCGCGGTGCTCACCGGCGTCCTCGGCGTCTGGCAGACGTGGCTGGCCACGGCGGTCGGCCAGCGGGTCATGAACGGGCTGAGGACGAAGGTGTTCAACCACCTGCAGCGGCAGTCGGTGGCCTTCTTCAAGCGCACCCGTTCCGGCGAGATCCAGGCCCGCATCCTGCAGGACGTCGCGGGCCTGCAGTCGGTGGTGACGTCGACGGCGACGTCCATCGCCTCCAACGTGACGACGGCGGTGGGGACGGCGGTCGCCATGGTTGCGCTGAGCTGGCAGCTCTCGCTGCTGAGCCTCATCGTGCTGCCCCCCGCCATCCTGACGACCCGCAGGGTCGCCCTCGTCCGCCGCGACATCACCGCGGCCAGGCAGCAGGCGCTCGCCGAACTCCACTCGCAGGTGGAGGAGACCCTCAGCGTCAACGGCGCCATGCTCACCAAGACCCTCGGCACGAGCGAGCGGGCGGAGGCTGAGTTCGCCGCCACGTCCGAGTCGCTCATCGACCTCGAACTGCGCTCGAACCTCGCCGGTCGCTGGCGCATGGCGACCATGCAGATAGTGTTCGCCATCATCCCGGCGCTGCTCTACCTGATCGCCGGGTTCCCCCAGGTGTCGGGCGGCATCACGATCGGGACCCTGATCGCCTTCTCGACCCTGCAGGTGTCGATCTTCAGGCCGATCATGGGGCTGCTCAACATCGGCGCGCAGTGGATCAGCTCGATGGCGTTGCTGAGCCGCATCTTCGGCTACCTCGACCTGCCGATCGACGTGCCCGAGCCCGCCAACCCGGTGAAGCTGGGCACGGTCAGCGGTGAACTACGGCTCGAGAACGTGAGTTACAGGTTCCCCGACGGCGACGAGGACGCGCTGCACGACATCGACCTCGTGATAGCGCCCGGCACGGCGGTGGCGGTGGTGGGGGAGACGGGCTCCGGGAAGTCGACCCTGGCCTCGTTGCTGGTGCGGCTCGCCGACCCGACGTCCGGGAGGATCACGCTGGACGGGGTGGACCTCCGGGAGATCTCGCAGGCGGACAGGGCTGCCGCCATCGGCACCGTCACGCAGGAGACGTATCTCAGGCACAGCTCCATCGCCGACAACCTGCGGCTCGCCAGGCCGGGCGCCACCGACGCCGAACTCTGGCAGGCGCTGGAGGCCGCGCAGATCGCCGACGTGGTGCGGGCGCTGCCCGAAGGCCTCGGGACCGTGGTCGGCGCGCGCGGGCACAGGTTCTCCGGAGGCGAGCGGCAACGCCTCGCCATCGCCCGGACGCTGCTGGCGAACCCGCCGGTGCTCATCCTCGACGAGGCGACCTCGGCGCTCGACAACGAGACCGAGCGCGACCTGCAGCAGGCGCTCGACACCCTCATGGAAGGGCGGACGACGGTCACCATCGCCCACAGGCTGTCGACCATCAGGAACTCCGACGAGATCGTCGTGCTCGACAAGGGCAGGATCGTCGAGCGCGGCACCCACGACGACCTCGTCGAGGCGGGCGGCAGGTACGCGGTGCTGGCGCGTTGAGCGCGACCCGCAAAGTGCCACCGACAGCCCCCGGCGTTCCTAGGATGGCGCCATGCTGATCGTCACCACCAACGACATCCCCGGTTACCGCGTCGAGGCAGTGCTCGGGGAGGTGATGGGCATGACGGTGCGGGCCGCCAACATCGGCGCCAACCTCGTCGCGGGCCTGCGGGCCATCGGCGGCGGGGAGGTGCACGAGTACACCAAGCTCGTCTACGACTCCCGCCAGCAGGTGATGGAGCGGTTGTGGACGGAGGCCGTCAACCGCGGCGGCAACGCCATCGTCGGCTTCAGGTTCGACACCGGCGACATCGGCCAGGCGTTCACCGAGATCTGCGGCTACGGCACGGCGGTCGTCGTCCGCGCGATCCCGGCCGGCGAGCCAGGGTCGACCCCGCAGTCGGCAGCCGATTCGGCGCAGCCTCGCTGACGCGGTCGGTCCCGAAGGGCTGACACCCGCCCGCCTTCGCTGGGTCGACGCCCGTCACTGGCAGAATCGGCAGGGTGCTGGGAGCCGACCTGCCCGACCTCGCCGTGGCGCGCGGCCACTGGCTGCGCCACGACCTGATCGCGTGGCCCGCCGACCACCCGGGGGGCGACGCAGCGGGCTTCGACTGGCTGCTGCACTGGTCGTCCGCCGAGCCGATAGACCCGCGTGAGCCGGAGCCGGTGCCCTGGGGAACTGCCGTCCTGACTCCCGATCCGGCGGGGCTGCCGCAGGACGTCGTCGCGACGGCTCCGCACCTCGCGGGCTACCTCGCCCTGCGTGTCCCCGACGAGGTGCCGGTCGCCGACGCGCTCACGGGACAGCTCGCGGTGAGCGCCCACCTGCCCTCGGGCAGGCTCGTCGCCACGGGCTCGCTGCAGCTTCCCCACGTCCTCGACGAGCTCTATGGCGCCGCCGCCCGTCGCACCCTTGGCGCGAGCTGGGAGTCGGGCGTCCCCACCCTCAGGGTCTGGGCGCCGACGGCGGTCAGGGTCAGGCTGTTGCTGTGGGACGCCGACCTGCGCGCCGCGGGCAGGATCGTCCCCATGGAGCGCCGGCCCGACGGCGTGTGGGAGGTCACGGGCCGGTCCGACTGGCTGGGCTGCCGCTACCGCTACGAGGTCACGGTCTACACGCCCGGGTATCGCCGGATCGTCTCCAACCAGGTCACCGATCCGTACTCGGTCGCGTTGACGGTGAACTCCACCCACTCGGTGCTGGTCGACCTCGACGACCCGCGGCTCGCTCCCGACGCCTGGCTGACCACGCCCAGCCCCGTCCTCGAACACCGCGTCGACCAGGTCATCTACGAGCTGCACGTCCGCGACTTCTCCATCAGCGACAAGACCGTCCCCGCGGCGCTGCGGGGCAGCTTCCTCGCTTTCACGCAGCCGAGTGCGGGCATGGAGCACCTCCGGCGGCTCGCCGAGGCGGGGATGACGACTGTCCAGTTGCTTCCGGTGTTCGACAACGCCTCGGTCGAGGAACTCCCGGACGCGCAGGAGATCGCGCGCACCGACGCGCTGAAGGCCCTGCCGCCCGATTCCGACGAGCAGCAGCGGCAGGTGAGCCGGGCGTCGCAGCGGCCCGCCTACAACTGGGGCTACGACCCGTGGCACTGGCTGGCGACGGAGGGGTCGTACGCGAGCACGGTGGAGGCTGCCGACGGCCCGGGACGGGTCGTCGAGTTCAGGAGCCTCGTCGGCGGCCTGCACGCGGCCGGGCTGCGGGTGGTGCTCGACATGGTGTTCAACCACACGGCGAGCGCCGGCCAGGACGCCCGCAGCGTGCTGGACAGGATCGTCCCGGGCTACTACCACCGGCTCAACCGCTGCGGCGAGGTCGAGAACTCGACCTGTTGCGCGAATGTCGCGACCGAGCACGCCATGGCCGAGAAGCTCATGGTCGACGCGTGCGTGCTGTGGGCCAGGCAGTACAGGGTGGACGGCTTCCGCTTCGACCTGATGGGTCACCACAGCCGCGACAACCTGCTCGCCGTCAGGCGGGCCCTCGACTCGTTGACCCTCGCACGCGACGGCGTGGACGGCGCCTCGATCACGCTGCACGGCGAGGGCTGGAGTTTCGGCGAGGTGGCGGGCAACGCCCGCTTCGTCCAGGCGTCCCAGGGCCAGCTCGGAGGCACCGGCATCGCCACCTTCTCCGACAGGCTGCGCGACGCGGTCCGCGGCGGCGGCACCTTCGAGTCCGACCCGCGCGGCCAGGGCTTCGGCACCGGGCTGGTCACCGACTGGAACAGGGTGCTTCCCGAGCAGAACCTCGACGCCGCACGGCTCGCCTACGACACCGACCTCGTCCAGCTCGGCCTCGCCGGGACGCTGCGCGGCTACTCCTTCGCCGCCACCTCGCGCGGCCGCGTCATCAGGGGAGACGAACTCGACTACGCGGGTGGGCCGGCGGGTTACGCCGACGAGCCCGACGAGGTGATCAGCTATGTCGACGCCCACGACAACGAGACGCTGTTCGACGCGCTGGCCCTCAAGCTGCCGACCGCGACGTCCATGGCCGACAGGGTCAGGATGAACACCGTGTGCCTGGCGTTGGCCACGCTCGGGCAGTCGCCCGTCATGTGGCACGCGGGCACCGACATGCTGCGATCGAAGAGCCTCGACAGGAACTCCTACAGTTCGGGCGACTGGTTCAACTTCCTCGACTTCTCGCTGGCCGACAACGGCTTCGCGGCCGGCCTGCCGCCCGAACGGGACAACGGTCCCGCCTGGCACCTGCTGCGTCCGCTGCTCGCCGACCCGGCGCTGAAGCCGCGCCCCGACGACATCAGGCACGCGCACGAACTCGCGCTCGACCTGCTGCGGCTGCGGGCGTCCACCCCCCTGTTCAGGCTGCGGACGGCGGCAGCCATCCAGGCCGCCGTGAGCTTCCCGGTGTCGGGGACCCCCGAGCAGCACCAGGGCGTCATCGTCATGCGGATCGGGGAGTGCGAGCGGGAACGGCGCTGGCGGAGCCTCGTCACTGTCTTCAACGCCTCGCCCCGCGAGGTGGACCAGCGGGTGGGCTTCGCCACCGACGGGTTCGTCCTGCACCCGGTGCAGGCCGGGGGCGCGGACGACGTGGTGCGCCGCTGCCTGGTCACCGCCGACGGTTTCGTCGTGCCGGGACGGACAGTCGCGGTGTTCGTCCGGCCGGTGTCCGGCTGACAAGGTCATCCGTCGCTGACCCGCCCTGTCGTGACCCGCGACTGACGGCACCCGGCGCGCTCCGCCGCCCTGCCCGAGCCGTATCAGCGGCGGGCGGTCGGGGAGCCGCCCGGTATAGGCTGACGAGCGGAGATTCACCGGGTTGAAACGATTGAAAGGCCAAGGATGACCAGCCCTCTCACATGGACCGAGACCGACCGCGCGGCGGTCGACACAGCGCGCGTGCTCGCTGCCGATGCCGTGGAGAAGGTGGGCAACGGACACCCGGGCACTGCCATCTCGCTGGCCCCGGTCGCGTACCTGCTCTACCAGAAGGTCATGAAGGGTGACCCGGCCGATCCCACCTGGACGGGCCGCGACAGGTTCGTCCTGTCCGCGGGGCATTCGTCGCTCACCCAGTACACCCAGCTCTTCCTCGCCGGCTACGGCCTCGAGGTCGACGACCTCGCGGCGCTGCGCACGGCGGGCTCGCTCACCCCCGGGCACCCCGAGTACGGCCACACCAAGGGTGTCGAGTGCACCACCGGCCCGCTCGGCGCCGGCGTGGCGATGGCCGTCGGGTTCGCGATGGCCGCCCGCCGTGAGCGCGCGGTGCTCGACCCGGAGGCCGCCCCCGGCACCTCGGTCTTCGACCACTTCGTCTACTGCATCGCGGGCGACGGCTGCATGCAGGAAGGCGTCTCGGGCGAGGCATCGTCCCTCGCCGGCGCGCAGAAGCTCGGCAACCTCGTCCTGATCTACGACGACAACAGGATCTCCATCGAGGGCGAGACCCAGATCTCCTTCACCGAGGACGTCGCCGCCCGCTACGCCGCGTACGGGTGGCACGTGCAGCACGTCGACTGGACGAACGGCATGACCTCCTACGAGGAGAACGTGCAGGCGCTCTACGACGCCATCGAGGCGGCCAAGGCAGTGACCGACAAGCCGTCGTTCATCAAGCTGACCACGATCATCGGCTGGCCGCTCCCGACCAAGGCCGGGCACCACTCGGTCCACGGCGCCAAGCTCGGCACCGAGGAGGTGGCCGGGCTGAAGAAGGTCCTCGGCTTCGACCCCGAGCAGAGCTTCGCCGTCGACCCGGCCGTCCTGTCCTACGCACGCGACAACGCCGCCCAGCGGGCCGCCGAGGCCAAGGCCGAGTGGGGCGAGCGCTTCGAGGCCTGGAAGTCGGCCAACCCCGAGGGCGTCGCCCTCTACGAGCGGCTGGTGGCGCGTCGGCTCCCCGAGGGCCTGGACGAGGCGCTGCCGCACTTCCCGCAGGGCAAGAAGTCGACCAGGGCGGCGTCGGGCGAGGTGCTCAACGCCCTCGCCGAGGCGGTGCCCGAGCTGTGGGGCGGCTCGGCCGACCTCGCCAGCTCGAACAACACGACGATGAAGGGCCAGGCGTCCTTCCTGCCGCCCGAGCAGTCGTCCCACGACTTCGCCGGCGACTACAACGGACGCACCCTGCACTTCGGCATCCGCGAGCACGCGATGGGCAACATCGTCAACGCGCTCACCATCTCCGGCCTCACCCGCGCCTACGGCGGCACCTTCCTGGTGTTCTCCGACTACATGCGTGGCGCCGTCAGGCTGGCCGCCCTGCAGAAGGTGCCGAGCGTCTTCGTCTGGACGCACGACTCGGTCGGCGTCGGGGAGGACGGTCCCACTCACCAGCCGATCGAGCACCTCGCGAGCCTGCGCGCGATCCCCGGCCTGGACGTCGTCCGTCCGGCCGACGCCAACGAGACGGCGCTGGCGTGGGGCGAGGCGCTGAAGCACACCGACAGGCCCACGGCGCTCATCCTCACCAGGCAGGACGTCCCTGTCATGGAGCCCGCCGAGGGCGCTGCCGAGGGCTTCGCGAAGGGCGGCTACGTCGTGGCCGAGGCGTCCGACGGCCGGCCGCAGGTCGTGCTGCTCGCCACGGGCTCGGAGGTCTCGGTGGCGATCGCCGGACGCGAGCTGCTCGAGGCCGAGGGCATCACCACCCGCGTGGTGTCGCTGCCGTGCCTGGAGTGGTTCGCCGCCCAGCCCGCGTCCTACCGGGAGCAGGTCATCCCTGCCGCAGCCGCCAAGGTGTCGGTCGAGGCCGGCATCGCGATGGGCTGGCGCGAGTACGTCGGGGCGACCGGCGAGATCGTCTCGATCGACCACTTCGGCGAGTCCGCAGCGGGTCCGCTGCTGATGGCGAAGTACGGCATCACTCCCGAGAACGTCGCGGCGAAGGCCCGTACCGCGCTGTCCCACCAGGGCTGAGCCGCACGGTCTCACAGGAGCCTGCGGGGTCGGGCCCGGAAGGGGCGGGGGTTACCCTCGTCGCGTGAATCCGAGCTCCACCCGCAGGCTGCGGGCCAACGGCCTGCTGCTGCTCGCCTCGGCGATCTGGGGGTTCGCGTTCGTCGCCCAGCGCGTGGGTGCCGACCACATCGGGGCCTTCACGTTCAACGGCCTGAGGTTCGCCATGGGTGCGGCGGTGCTCGTCCCCGTGGTCTGGTGGCTCGACGGACGCCGCGGCCTCACCCCGGCGGCGCGGCGGGCTGCCACCCGCGCCGTGGTGGTGCCGGGGCTGATCTCCGGCACGCTGCTGGCGGCGGCAGTGGGGCTGCAGCAGGTGGCGATGAGCTCCACGACGGCGGGCAATGCCGCGTTCATCACCGGTCTCTACATGGTCTTCGTGCCGCTCGTGTCGGTGTTCCGCGGCCATCGCAGCAGCGTGGCGACGGTCGTCGGCATCTGTTTCGCCGTGGTCGGGCTCTACCTCATCAGCGTCACCGACGGCCTCACGATGGGCTTCGGCGACCTGCTCGTGCTGGTCTCGGCGTTCATCTGGACGGCGCAGATCCTTGTGATCGAGCGCTACGCGCGCTCGCTGTCGGCCCTGAGGTTCTCGATCTCGCAGTTCCTGTGGTGCGCGGTGCTCAGTTGCCTGGCGGCGCTCGTCCTCGACCCCGCCCCCTTCACCGGTGTGGGGTACGCGCTCGTCCCGTTGCTGTACGGCGGCCTGATCTCGGTCGGCATCGCGTACACCCTCCAGGTGATCGGCCAGCGGGACGCTCTCGCCACCCACGCTGCCCTCATCATGTCGTGTGAGGCGGTCTTCGGCGCGCTCGGTGGGGCGCTCATCCTGGGCGAGAACATGGGGCTGCGCGGCTACTCCGGCGCCGCCTTCATGGTGGTCGGCATCGTCGTTGCCCAACTGGCTGCCGCGCCCCCGACGCGCGCCACTCCCGAAGCCGAACTCACCCACGCTCCGCATTAGCGCTGCCACAAGCGCCGACGGTGCCGATCCGGGCGAGGCGGGCACGCGGGCCACGACGGGTCGCTTAGCATGGTCGCGGCGAACCGGCCTGAGAGGATGACAGTGGCTGCGTCGAAGACGAAGAAGCGAATGTCCACCACCGCACGGGTGAGCCTGATCACTCTCGGCGGCCTGATTGTGCTGCTGGTGGCGGGTTACGCGGCCGCGTACGCCATGGCGGGCGACAGCCTGCCGAAGGATTCGGTGGTGGCCGGGGTCACCGTGGGCGGCCTGACGCCGCGAGCCGCCGAAGCGAAGCTGCGGGAGGCGTTGGCTCCGAAGGAGGCGGCAGCCCTCACCGTCACCGCGGGCAAGGCGAGTGCCAAGGTCGACCCCAGGCACGCCGGTCTGGCCGTCGACTACGACGCCTCCATCGCGCAGGCGGGCGGCGGGCGCAGCCTCAACCCCGTGATCATCTTCGAGACGCTCTTCGGCGGCCACAACGTGCCGGCGGTCGTCACCGTGGACGCCACGGCCCTCGACAAGGAGGTCTCCAAGATCGCCGCGGCGGTGGAGGTCGAGACCGTCGACGCCAAGCTCGCCTACAGCGGGACGACGCCCAAGGTGACGCCGGGCGTCGAGGGCACGGCGCTGAAGCGTCCCGAAGCCGCCGCCGCGATCAAGGCCGCCTACCTGACCGCCACGTCAGTGAAGCTGCCCGTCGAGGTGGCCGAGCCGGACGTGACCACCGACGAGGCCAAGCAGGCGCTCAGCACGCTCGCGGCGCCGGCGGTGGCAGCACCGGTCAGCGTGGCGGTGGGGGACGCGGGCACCATCTCGATCAAGCCGCAGGTCATCGCGTCGGTCCTGTCCTTCGCGCCCGGTGACGGCGGGCTGGTCGCCAGGATCGACTCGAAGAAGCTGTCGACGCTGGTCGCTGCCGATCTCGACAAGGTGGGCCTGAAGGCGCCCAAGGACGCCCGTTTCACGATCGGGCAGAAGAAGGGCGACAAGCCCAAGATCGTGCCGTCGCAGGACGGGCTGGGCGTCGACGCCGCCGCCCTGGGCAACGCGGTGCTCCCCGTCCTGCAGTCGAAGACCGACAGGCAGGCAAAGGTGGGCACCGTCCCCCGTCCGGCGTCGTTCACCACCAAGGACGCCGAGGCCGCGGGCGTCAAGACGATCACCGGGAAGTTCACCACCTACTTCCCCGGCACGGCCTACCGGTACAACAACATCGGCAAGGCCGCCAAGCTGATCAACGGCACCTTCCTCAAGCCGGGCGAGACGTTCTCGATGAACAAGACCCTCGGCGAGCGGACCCCGCAGGCCGGCTGGATGAAGGGCGGCGGCATCGCCAACGGCAAGATCGACCCCGCCATCTACGGCGGCGGCATCTCGCAGTCGACCACGACGACCTTCAACGCGATCTTCTTCGCCGGCCTCAAGGACATCTACCACAAGCCGCATTCGCTCTACTTCAGCAGGTATCCGATGGGCAGGGAGGCGACGCTCGACTTCAAGAGCGTCGACATGAAGTTCCAGAACGACTCGAAGTACGGCGTGCTGCTGCAGGCGTGGATCACCGGCAGCACGGGCTCGCAGGGCTCGGTGACGGTGCGCGTCTGGTCGACCAAGACGTGGGACATCAAGGCCACCAAGCCCGTCCAGAGCAATTGGCGGGCGCCGGGCAAGACCATCTACGACGACAGCAAGGGGTGCGTCCCGCAGTCGGCGATGTCGGGCTTCGACGTGAAGCTGTACCGCGAGTTCTACCAGAAGGGCAAGCTCGTCAAGCGCGAGCCGTTCCGCTGGTCGTACAACTCGCTCACCCCTGTCGTGTGCGGCAAGAAGCCGTCCAAGTAGGGCGGACGATCAGGCCAGCTCGCTGAAACCGAGGGCGAGCAGGCGGGCGATCTCGTCAGGGTCAGCGGTCCTCACCTGCATGCTGCGGACGCCCGTCCTGGCGGCCCACCAGCCGACCTCGTCGAGCGGTTGGGACGCCGCGGTGGTCACCCACTCGCCGTCGATCAGCCCGATCTCGGGCGGGTGCACGCTGGCCATGGGGGGTCGACCTTCGAGCAGGTCGTAGAGCCTGATGACGAAGCGCCTGCCGTCCAGCCCGGCCCGCGCGGCCATGCCGTCCAACAGCTCGGTCTCCATGCGCAGCGGGTCGCGTCCCCGGGACACCGGAACCTGGTGTCCCGCCACTATCGCGTCCTGGACGACGACGTGCTCCTGCCCGCGCCTGTCGAGCACGGTGAGGGTCTCGGCGTCGCTCGCCGTGACATAGCCCACGACATCCTTCGTCCCTCCTTCGGGCACCAGGAAACGCACCGTTACCCGTACTCCCGGGCGGGTAGGAACGTCGTGTGGCGTGCCGGGTTGGCGCCGTGTCATGGGTTGTACAGTAGGCCCGAGAACAGGCCTTATCGAGGAGAGCACGCAATGACGTATGTGATCACGCAGCCTTGTGTGGACATCAAGGACCGCGCCTGCGTCGAGGAATGCCCGGTGGATTGCATCTACGAGGGCAACCGCATGCTCTACATCCACCCTGACGAATGTGTGGACTGCGGCGCCTGCGAGCCCGTCTGCCCGGTCGCCGCCATCTTCTACGAGGACGACGTCCCGGACGACCAGGCCGAGTACACCGACGTGAACGTGCACTTCTTCGACGAGATCGGCTCGCCGGGCGGCGCCGCTCGGCAGGGTCCTGTCGACTACGACCACCCGACGGTGGCGGCGTTGCCGCCCCAGGGCGCGTGAGTGCGCTTTCGGCCTCGCTGCCGGATTTCCCGTGGGACACGCTCGCTGACGCGCGAGCCCTCGCGCTGGCTCATCCCGGCGGCCTCGTCGACCTCTCGGTAGGGACGCCCGTCGATGCGACCCCCGAGGTCGTCAGGCAGGCGTTGTGCGATGCCGGCGACGCGCCCGGCTACCCGCAGACGTGGGGGACGCCTGAGCTGCGCGCGGCGATCATCGGCTACCTGTCGTCCCGGTGGGGAGCCCGAGGGCTCGATGACCGCGGCGTCCTGCCGGTGATCGGGACGAAGGAGCTCGTCGCCTGGTTGCCCACCCTGCTGGGCCTGGGGGCCGGCGACACGGTCGTGATTCCCGGGACCGCCTACCCGACCTACGACGTGGGTGCCCGGCTCGCGGGCGCGACGGTGGTGGCGAGCGACGATCCTGCGACGCTCGCGACGCTGCAGCCCGGGCTGGTCTGGATCAACTCTCCCGCCAACCCGCACGGCCGCATCCTCGACGCCGCCGAGACCAGGGCCTGGATCGAGGCCGCCCGCGAGGTGGGCGCGGTGCTGGCCGCCGACGAGTGCTACGGCGAGTTCGGCTGGGAGGCCGAACCCGTCTCGGTGCTGCGGGACGACCTCTGCGGCGGCACTCACGAGGGCCTGCTCGCCGTGCACTCGCTGTCCAAGCGATCGAACCTGGCGGGCTACCGGGCTGGTTTCGTCGCCGGGGACGCTGCCCTGGTCACCGAACTGCTCGAAGTGCGCAAGCACGCGGGAATGATGCTCCCGGCGCCCGTCCAGGCCGCCATGACGGCGGCACTGAACGACACCGGGCATGTCGACCTGCAGCGCGAGCGCTACCTGAGGCGCCGGGCAATGCTGCGGCCCGCCCTGGAGGCAGCCGGCTACCGGGTGGAGTTCTCCGAGGGCTCGCTCTACCTGTGGTGCACGAGGGGAGAGGACGGCAGGGACTCGGTGAAGCACCTCGCAGGCCTCGGCATCCTCGTCGCCCCCGGCGACTTCTACGGCGACGCCGGCCGCGAGTTCGTCAGGGTGGCACTCACCGCCACCGACGACCGCATCGAGGAGGCAGCCCGCCGCCTGCGTGGCGCCTAGAGAGTCCCTCAGCCTCTGGTGGGGACGTAGCCGGCGTCGATGACAGTCTGCCTGCCTGCGGGGGAGAGCAACCAGTCGAGCACCCGCCTGGCGGGGCTGCCGGCGGGCTCGTCGGCTCGCACGATGGCGTAGAAGTCGTTGACGTAGGGGTAGTCGCCGCTCGAGATGGTCTCGCTGGACGGCATGACGTCGGCGACCTCGAGCATGCTGATGCCGTCCACCGCGTACATGTTGGCGAGGTAGTAGTAGACCGAGTAGCCGAGCGCGTTGCTCGTGTTGGCATAGCTCGACACCCCCTCGATGATGCCGCCCATGTCTCCGGTGATGCGCTCGGTGGGGGCTGAGGCCATCGGCTTGTCGCCCATGACGTACTTCCGCATCAGCGTCTGCGAACCCGACTCCTCGGGACGCTGATAGGCGACGATCTCGGCGTCCTTGCCTCCGATCTCCTTCCAGTTCGTGATGCTGCCGTCGTAGATCGCCCTGTACTGCTCGGTCGTGAGCGACCTGACCGGGTTGGAGGAGTTGGTGAAGAAGACCAGGGCGTCCCGTCCGATCGGGTGGTATTCGAGCGCCACCCCCGACTCCGCGAGTTCCTTCTTCACCGACGCGTCGGCCTCGTAGACCACGAGCAGGTCGGCGTCGCCCCGGACGAGCGCTCGATACGCGTCAGGGGTGGTCGAAACCTGCGCGGCATTGTCGGCGTCGTCCTGGGAGGCGCCGGTGAGCCGTTGGATCATGAGCGAGATCAGCGGGATGTTCGCCGTCGAGCCGTCCAGGTGCGGCAGGGAGGCGAGGGTGAAGGACGGCGCGGCAGTCGTCGCCGGTGCCGTCGAGGGACCGCCGGTCGGGCTGGCAAACGGAGCCGGAGCGGGAGCCGGTGGTGAGCTCGGGACGGGCGGCAACCCCGTGCAACCTGCCACCACCAGGGCGAACACGAGTGCCAGGGCGAGCGGTTCGGGACGCGACATCTCAGTCCTCCAGGTCTGTGTAGCTGCTCTCGCGATAGAGCCAGCGTCCGGTGACGTCGACGAAACCTCGATGGCTCCCCGCGACGACCCAGTAGTAGGGCGCGTCGCCATCGTCGGTCGCGTTGGGCAGCGGACGGAGGTCGCGGAAGGCCGTGCGTCGTCCCGCGGTGGTGTAGACCTCCATCGGGAGGTCCGACAAGGGATGACAGCCGACCCAGTCGTCGCTCAAGGCCACGCAGTCGCCCGGCGTCGCGAGGGCGAAAGTGATCCCCGTTCCCACGTTGAGGACGTGCGTCGCGTAGTCGCTGTCGCCCCGGTCCTCCACGAACGTCCGTGAGAGCAGGTTCGAGAACTGCCACGGCAACTCGACAGCGCCGGCCTCCGGCAACCGAAGGAGTCGGGGCGCCGCGGTCTCCGAGGTGATGAGGCAGGTGCCCTGTTCGTCATCGGCATAGCAGGTGAACTCGCCGGGTGTCGGGTCGAAGACCATGGTGAGGTCGGCGTCGAGGATGCCTGTCACGACGGCGCCGTCGACCTTGCGCGTCACCTGGTAGAACGAGCCGACGGCGTCGATGGTGTCCCACTTCTCGCCCACCTGACGGAAGTGGGTGTCGATGACGTGGGAAGCTGTCCCGTCGCGCACGACCGCGTGGCCTGCCTGGAACGGCTCCGCCCCGGCGAACGTCGGTTTCAGTGCCCATCGTCCGGACTCGTCGAGATAACCGAAGACCTCGCCGTCGCTGGTCGCCGCCGCCGGCCACGGCGGCTCACTCGCATAGTCGGGGTACCAGAGGTAGCCGGGGTGGGGGGTCTTCCGCCCCGAGTCCGGGTCGAGGAAGTACTCCCCGTCGGCGTCCCTGACGTTCATCGTCTGCTTGTTCAGGGGGAGGATCACACGCCCGACCTTGACCGGCAGCACGACCTCCCCTGCGCGCAGGTCGAAGAGCCCTTCACCGAAGGTCGCCGGATCGTACTCGCCCGCTTCAGTCTGGAAGACCGCGTAGCCCTCCCCGGCGCAGCTCGCCAGCCGTCCGGGGATCTGTGTGACGACGTCCCCGGTCAGATTGAGGACGTCGACGTGGTCTTCCGCGGACGTGGCCAGGACCAGCGTCGCCCTGCCGTCCTCGTCCCGGCAGTAGTCGTAGCCGTCATAGCGGGGCGGCACGACGAGCTTGCCGGTGGCGTCCACGAAGCCGACCCTGACCAGGCCGGTTTCGGACCAGCCGTCGGCGGAGCGGACGGTTCGTTCCACGGCGGTCGGCCACAGCATGGGACCGCCGTCCGTCGCCGGCATCGGGGACGGGCCGGTGTCGTCGGTCGTGGCGGCCGGCGGCGTCGGGGACGCTGACTGCGTCACGGAGTCGGAGGGCGAAGGAGTGTCGACGCTGGGAGGAGGGCTGGTCAGCGGTGGCTCTGCGGTGCAGCCGGTGAACGCGAACAGGGAGACCGCCACTGCCGCCAGAGCGGTGCTCCTGCCGCGACCGACACGGCGGACGGCGAGGGGCATCCTCGCCGGGCATCGCCGCGACAGCGTCGTCACGCCACGATCATGACGCTGGCGGACGTGATCCGGCGGGCGCTCGGGGAGTCATTAGCCAACTCTCAGGAGAATCCGGAACCACTGAACATTCCTCAGGCGGCTCTCACGGCGTCCTCATGCTCACGGCTCGGTCAGCCGGTCACGAGCGAGCGGTCTGACGGCCAGGACGGCGGGCCGCGGAGCGGCAGCGCCGGCTGGCGAGGGTCAGCGCGGGGTGTCGGCGGGGAAAGTGAGGACGGCGACCTTGGCGTCGGGCTTGCCGGTGCCGTGCCAGGCGGCCAGCGAACCCTTGTCGTGGGTCCACGTCCAGGCACCCACCTCGACGGCGGCGATGCCGTAGCGCTGCACGCCCGCCACGGCGGAGTGAGCCACCGACCACGCCGTCTGGACGTCGTCGGCAGTCACCACGAGCCGGGTGCCGTCGGCTTTCACCGACACCTTCTTGCCGAACGTCTTGGTGAGGAAGGTCGTCATGCCGGCGGCGTCCGGTGTCCCCGGCGAGGCGATCTTGCAGCTGAAGGCCGCCGGGGTCTCGCCGGCCAGCGCGCTGGCGAGCAGGCGCGCACGGTCGACGTGCTGCCGGTACGCCTCGGGGAAGCCGCTGCGCTGGACGGCCTGGGCGATGTCGTTGATGTCGCCCTTCTCCCAGTTCTTCACCTTCACCAGCGCCTTGTAGAAGGCAGTGGTGGAGTACCACGGGTCCATGATCTCCTCGACGGTTCCCCAGCCCTGGCTCGGTCGCTGCTGGAACAGCCCTATCGAGTCCGAGTGGCCGTAGTCGAGGTTGTGAAGGTTCGACTCCTGGAAGGCTGTCGCCAGCGCGATGCTCGCCGCCCGCGGCACCAGCCCGCGCTTGACCGACACCCCCGAGATCAGGCCGGCATAGTACGCCTGGTCGGGATCGACGGTGGCGGTGCTGCCGGCGACTGTCGCCACGCAGCGATCGGCGAGCGGTAGCGGCTCGCGCTGCACGCTCGCCCACGCCCAGATCCCCACCGCCGCCAGCACCACCAGCGCCGCCGCCACCGCGACGATCTTGGTGGTCCGGGTCCACATCGGTTTGCGTCGACCCACGCGCGGCCTAGTTGGCGTGGAGCGCGGAGTTGAGTTCGATGCCGATGCCCGCGCGCACCAGCGCCTCGACGGCACCCGTCTGCGAGTTGCGACGGAACAGCAGGCCGTCGCGTCCCGACAGGGTGGAGGCCTTCACCACCTCGCCGTCGAAACTCACCTTCGTGCCGGCGGTGACGTACAGCCCCGCCTCGACGACGCAGTCGTCCCCCAGCGAGATGCCGAGCCCTGCCTCGGCCCCCAGCAGGCACCGCTTTCCGATGGTGATCTGCTCACGTCCGCCGCCCGACAGTGTGCCCATGATGGAGGCTCCGCCGCCGATGTCGCTGCCGTCCCCGACGACGACGCCGGCAGAGATCCTGCCCTCGACCATCGAGGTGCCGAGCGTCCCGGCGTTGTAGTTGACGAACCCCTCGTGCATGACTGTCGTGCCTGAGGCGAGGTGGGCGCCGAGTCGGACGCGGTCCGCGTCGGCGATCCTCACTCCGGACGGGATGACGTAGTCGACCATCCGCGGGAACTTGTCGACCCCGAAGACTGTGACAGCACCGCGCGCGCTGCGCAGCGCGAGCCGGATCTCCTCGAAGCCCTCGACCGGGCACGGGCCGTGGTTCGTCCACACGACGGTGGGGAGGACCGAGAAGATGCCGTCGAGGTTGATGGTCCGGGGCTCGCACAGCCGCGCGCTCAGCAGGTGGAGGCGCAGGTACACGTCGGGCACGGAGGCGGGGGGAGCGTCGAGGTCGATCTCGACGAGCTGCTGCTCGCTGCGGACCCCGCGCTCGTCATCGTGGAAGGCCGCCGCCACCACCGCGGCGGGGGCCGGACCGCCGTCGTCGGCGCCGAGGGAGGGGTGGGGGAACCAGGCGTCGAGCACCTGCCCGGAATCGTGGACGGAGACGAGGCCCCAGGCAGCGGCAGGTCGGGTCATGGGGTCAGATTACCCGTGCGCCCGAGCCCGACGGCGGCGCCTGTGGGCGGCGGCGGGCGTGGGGCGAGGCGTCCGTGGCGGCGGGCCTGAACGGTTAGGGTGTCGGAATGAGCCTGCAGCCGCGCGGTGACCTCGCCGTTCTCTTCCAGGAGATAGTCGACATCGAGTCGGTGAGCGGCAACGAGCGGCGTCTTGCCGACGTCGTCGAGGCCGCCCTCGCGGGGCTCGCTCACCTGCACGTCGTCCGCGACGGCGACACCCTGATCGCGCGGACGGAACTCGGCCGCGCCGAGCGGGTGGTCATCGCCGGCCACCTCGACACGGTCCCGGTGGCGGGCAACCTGCCGTCGCGCTGGCAGGACGGGGTGCTGCACGGTCGCGGGACCGTCGACATGAAGGGCGGCGTCGCCGTGATGCTCCAGGTGGCGGCGCTCGCCGAGGTGCCCGCCAGGGACCTCACGTGGATCTTCTACGACCACGAGGAGGTGGCGGCGACCGAGAACTCGCTCGCCAGGATCGCGGCCACCCGCCCCGACGCGCTCGCCGCTGACTTCGCCGTCCTCATGGAGCCGACGTCGGCCAGGGTGGAGGGCGGCTGTCAGGGCACGCTGCGCTTCGCCATCACGACGACGGGCAGGGCGGCGCACTCGGGCCGTTCCTGGCTGGGCCACAACGCCATTCACGACGCGGCCGGGGTGTTGCAGCGGCTCAGCGACTACCGGCCCCGCGCGGTCGAGGTCGACGGGCTCACCTATCGCGAGGGCATGAACGCCGTCGCGATCTCGGGCGGCATCGCGGGCAACGTGGTGCCCGACAGGTGCACCGTCACGGTGAACTTCAGGTTCGCCCCCGACCGCGACCAGGCGAACGCTTTCGCCCACTGCCGTGAGGTCTTCGCGGGCTACGAACTCGACTTCATTGACTTCGCTCCCGGAGCGCGGCCCGGTCTCGACAAGCCCATCGCCGGCGACTTCCTGGCCGCCGTCGGCGGGGACGCCCTGCCCAAGTTCGGTTGGACCGACGTCGCGCGCTTCAGCGCGCTGGGAGTGCCTGCTGTGAACTACGGGCCGGGCGACGCAGGCAAGGCGCACGCCGATGACGAGGCGTGCCCGCTGAGCGATCTGGTCGCCTGCCGGGACGCCCTGCTGCGCTGGCTGGGCTAGTCAGAACTGCTCGCGCGTGGCGTCGGCCTCGCGCTCGGGCTCGGGCCGGGTGACCAGTTCGACTGCTTCCTCGGGGTCGTCGGTGCAGCGCACGAGGTCGAGGTCGGCCTCGGCGATGTAGCCGTCGGCCGTCGTCGCCTCCCGTAGCCAGTCGAGCATCCCCTGCCAGAACCGGGTGCCGTACAGCACGATGGGGAAGGACTTCACCTTCCTGGTCTGGACGAGCGTGAGGGCCTCGAAAAGCTCGTCATAGGTGCCGAAGCCGCCCGGCATGACGATGAACCCCTGGGAGTACTTGAGGAACATCACCTTGCGGGCGAAGAAGTACCTGAAGTTGATGCCGAGCGACACGTACTTGTTGAGCCCCTGCTCGAAGGGCAGTTCGATGCCGAGGCCCACCGACACCCCACCGGCGCGGGCGGCGCCCTTGTTGGCTGCCTCCATGATCCCGGGGCCGCCGCCGGTGATGGTCGCGAAGCCCGCCTGGGCGAGCAGCGAGCCGATCCTGACGGCGTCGCCGTACAGCGGATCCTTGTGGGGAGTGCGGGCCGAACCGAACACCCCGATGGCCGGACCGAGATCGGCCAGCGCGCCGAAGCCGTCCACGAACTCGGCCTGGATGCGCATGACGCGCCAGGGGTCGTCGTGGGTCCACTCGGTGGTGCCGCGGTTGGCGAGCAGCCACTCGTCGAGCGTGACGGGCTCCGCGATGTCGTTGCGGCGGATGACTGGACCTTGGGTGCGCAGGCGCTTGCTCACCTGCTCAAGGTACTCGCACCGGCCCGCCGGTCGTCGTCCCCGGGTAACATGACCGCCGTGGAGTGGATGCTCTGGGTCATAGCGATCGCCGTGCTCGGCATAGCAGCGGTCGCCGCCAGTGGACGGCTCGGCGAGCTCCCGGGAACCGTGACAGACACCCCCACCCCGCATCTCCCCGAGGGCGTCATCGGCGGCGACGACCTGCGCCAGGCGAGGTTCGCCGTGGTGACCCGCGGGTACTCGATGCAGCAGGTCGACGACCTGCTCGACAGGCTCGCCCAGCAACTCGACGAGTCGCGCGAGGCCGGCCTCGAGCCCCCTGCCCGGGCCTGATCCGGCCGCGCTTCGGCGGGGTGTCTCCCGCTGATGGAATAATGGGACTGTTCGATCCCAGGGAACAAGTGAGGTAAGCAATGGCAGCGATGAAACCGCGGACCGGCGACGGGCCTATCGAGGTGGCCAAGGAGGGACGCGTGATCGCCATGAGGATCCCCGCCGAAGGCGGCGGTCGGCTGGTGATCGAGATGAACGCAGCCGAGGCAGCCGAACTCAAGGCAGCGCTCGAAGGTGTTGTTGTCACCGCGTAATCCACGATCTGATAGCACGAGGGCCCCGGGATCATCCCGGGGCCCTCGTCGTCGCCTGCCTCAACCGACCGCCGGCTGCCTGCAGCCTGTGAGCCCGCTCAGCGCGAGCCGCCGGAGTGGAACTCGATGGCCTTCTCGTAGACCGCGATGGTCTCGCGGGCGATCTTCTCCCAGGAGAACTCGTCGATGCAGCGGCGGCGTCCGGCGAGCCCGTACTCGCGCGCCCTGCCGGGATCGCGGGTGAGCGCGTTGAGCTCGTCGGCGAAGCGGGTCTCGAAGGCGTCCACGTAGGAGGGGTCGTCAGCCTGCTTCGGGTCGTACGGGACGAGCGTGCCCGTCTGCCCGTCCACGACCACCTCGGGAATGCCGCCGACTGCCGAGGCGACCACGGCCGTCTCACACGCCATCGCCTCCAGGTTCACGATCCCCAGCGGTTCGTAGATCGACGGGCAGGCGAACACTGTCGCGTGGGTGAGCACCTGCCTGACCGAGGCCCGCGGCAGCATCTCCTGGACCCACGTCACTGCACCGCCGCGTTCGGCGCGCAGCGTGTCGAACGCCGTCTCGAACTCGGCGGCGATCTCCGGGGTGTCGGGCGCGCCCGCCAGCAGCAGCAGTTGGGTGTCGGGGTCGAGCCGCGTGGCCGCCCTCACCAGATGGACGAGCCCCTTCTGGCGGGTGATCCGTCCGACGAACACGACCAGCGGGCGGTCGATGTCGATGCCCAGCGCGTCGACGACGTCGGTGCCCGAGTCGGGCCGGAACTCGTCGGTGTCGATCCCGTTGCGCACGACGTGGACGCGCTCGGGATCGAGTTCGGGGTAGCTGTCGAGCACGTCGGTCCGCATGCCGGCGCTGACGGCGATGACCGCCGCCGCGTCCGCGAACGCCGTGCGCTCGGCCCAGGAGGAGACCCTGTAACCGCCGCCGAGCTGCTCGGCCTTCCAGGGCCGGTGCGGTTCGAGCGAGTGCGAGGTGACGACGTGCGGCACGTCGAGGAACCTGGACCCGACGAGCCCGGCGAAGTTGGCGTACCAGGTGTGCGAATGGATCACGTCGGTGTCGGCGGCGATCGCGTTGGCCATCGACACGTCGGCGCCCAGCACCCTCAGCGCCGCGTTGGCGCCTTCGGGAAAGGTCTCGGGGTGGGCTGTCGCGCCCTCGCGCGGTTCGCCCATGCACTGCACCTCGACGCTGTCGGCGAACTTGCGGAGTTGCGGGACGAGTTGCCCGACGTGGACGCCGGCACCGCCATAGATGAACGGGGGGTACTCCCGGGTGAGGATCGACACGCGCAGGCCCATGTCAAGGATCGTGTCACACACCGAATGTGGGACACAACGCGCGTCTTCGGCGGTTTTCTTGTGGCGTCAGGCCTGACCCCATAGGTTCTAGGTATGAATCGACCGAACGTCCTGTCGATCGTCCTGGCTGGTGGCGAGGGCAAGCGCCTGATGCCGTTGACTGCCGATCGCGCAAAGCCGGGGGTCCCCTTCGGCGGTACGTATCGTCTGATCGATTTCGTGCTGTCCAACCTGGCGAACTCCGACCTCACCAAGATCTGCGTGCTCACGCAGTACAAGTCACACTCGTTGGACCGGCACATCTCGTTGACCTGGCGGATGGACTCCATCCTGGGCAGCTACGTCACGACGGTCCCCGCGCAGCAGCGCACCGGCAGGCAGTGGTTCCAGGGCAGCGCCGACGCCATCTACCAGTCGATGAACCTCATCGGCGACGAGGATCCCGAGTACGTCGTCGTCTTCGGCGCCGACAACATCTACCGGATGGACGTCGAGCAGATGGTGCAGGCGCACGTCGATTCCGGGCTCGACTGCACAGTGGCCGGCATCAGGGTGCCGCGCTCGCAGGCGAACGCCTTCGGCATCATCGACGCCGACGCGTCGGGCAGGATCTCCCGGTTCCTGGAGAAGCCCGACGACCCGCCGGGGCTGCCGGACAGCCCCGAGGAATCGTTCGCCTCGATGGGCAACTACGTCTTCACCCGCAAGGCCTTCGTCGACGCGCTCATCGCCGACGCCGCGGACGTCAACTCGCGGCACGACATGGGTGGCGACATCATCCCGGGCTTCGTGGACTCGGGCCGCGCGCAGGTCTACGACTTCCGCGACAACGACGTGCCCGGTTCGACCGAGAAGGACCGCGACTACTGGCGGGACGTCGGCACCATTGAGGCGTACCACGCCGCCCACATGGACCTGGTCAACGTCGAGCCCGAGTTCAACCTGTACAACAGGAAGTGGCCGATCTGGACGCTGCAGGCACAGTTGCCGGGCGCCAAGTTCACGCTCCGCGGCACCGCCGAGGACTCCATCGTGAGCGCGGGCTGCATCATCTCCGGCGGGGACGTCGACAGGTCGGTGCTGTCTCCCAACGTGATGGTCGACAAGTGGGCGCGGATCGAGGAGTCGGTGATCTTCAGCGGCTGCCGGATCGGACGCAACGCGGTGGTGCGCCGCGCGATCCTCGACAAGGGCGTCATAGTCCCCGACGGGGTGGAGATCGGCACCAACCACGATCACGACAGGGCGCGCGGGTTCTTCGTCGAGAACGGCATCACCGTCGTCCCGAAGAACCACCACGTCCCCGGTCACTGGTGAGGTGGTCGCCGGCTGAGGGAGGACCTCAGCCGGCTGTTGCCGGGGCGTGTCGGACGGGGTCCGGCCCGACGGTCAGCGCCTGACCGCCATCACGAGGCCGTCGCCGAGCGGCACCAGCACGCTCGCGAAGTCTGCCAGGGCCGCCACGGCGTCCAGCGCCTCGCGGATGATGAGGGGCTCGTCCTCCTCGTTGAGGGGGTCTGCCACCTTGCCCTGCCACAGCGCGTGGTGCAGGACGAGGACGCCGCCGGGGCGCAGCAGCGCGACGGCCTGGGCCACGTACTCGACGTACTCCAGCGGGTCGCCGTTGGCGAACACGAGGTCGTACGCGCCGTCGGTGAGCTTGGGCAGCACGGTGAGCGCGTCGCCGGCGATCAGCCGGGCGCGACGGCTCGGGATGCCTGCTGAGTTCAGGATCGTCCGCGCCTCGAGCTGAAGTTCGGGCTCGGCGTCGATGCTGGTGAGGACGCCGTCGGGAGCCATGCCCGAGAGCAGCGCGATGGCCGAGACGCCGGTGCCGGTGCCGATCTCGACCGCGTTGTGAGCCTTGATCGTGGTGGCCAGGAACGTGAGCAGTGCGGCGGTGCCGGTGCTGATGGCGGGGACGCCGAGTTCGCCTGCCTTCTCGCGTGCCGCGAGGGCGGCGCCGGTCTCGGGGGAGAACCCTTCGGCAAAGGTGAGATTCGCCGCCGTGGCGGTCGCCGGCTTCGAGATGGGAGTCACGCGCTCAGAGTAGCGAACGGCCTGCGGGCCGGCACCGGTGGAGCAAAGGTGCCTGTACCCGGCGTCGAGACTCCTGTCGTAGCATGCGCCCCATGAGTCACGTGGTCGCCGCCGAACTGGTAGCTAATGTCCTGACGATCGAGGTCTCGGTGGGCCAGCAGGTGGGGGCGACGGACCCGGTCGTGGTGCTGGAGTCGATGAAGATGGAGATCCCGGTGCTCGCCGAGGTCGCGGGCTCTGTCGTCGAGATCGTCGTGAAGCCGGGGGACGTGGTGCGTGACGGTGACCCGCTGGTGGTCATCGGCTGACGCCGACTGCCGGCGACCGGGAGCGCGCGGCTGTGGGTGCCCCGTCTCGGTGGCCTGACCACCGGGGGACCGGAGGCCTCGGGGAATAGGGTGGGTGCATGACCAACCTTCCCTTTGGCCGTGTCGTGACAGCGATGGTGACCCCGTTCTCGCCCGACGGCGCCGTCAACTACGGCGAGGCCCGGAGGCTGGCCGCCTACCTCGTCGACGCGCAGCGCAACGATGCGCTGGTCATCAACGGCACCACGGGGGAGTCGCCCACCACCACGGACGAGGAGAAGCGCGACCTGGTCGCCGCGATCGTCGACGAGGTGGGGGACAGGGCCGCGGTGATCGCGGGCGTCGGCACCTTCGACACCCGCCACACCATCGAACTCGCTCACCAGGCGCAGGACGCGGGGGCCCATGGCCTGCTCGTCGTCACGCCGTACTACTCGCGCCCGCCGCAGGACGCGGTGGCCGCACACTTCCTGGCCGTCGCCGACGACACCGACCTCCCGATCGCCATCTACGACATTCCGCACCGCACCGGCGTCCCGGTCGAGACGGCGACGCTGATCGAACTGGCTGCCCATCCCAGGATCGTCGCGGTGAAGGACGCCAAGGGC
>JAEWIK010000291.1 GCA_023387135.1 Actinomycetes bacterium
GCGTTCACCACGGGCGCGCTCGGGCACCCCGCCCAGGGCTTCCGGCTGCAGGTCGCGGACCGTTCGGTGGCGCAGACCAATCCGCTCGTTGGGCTGCTCCTGCAACTCCTGCGGCTGCCCGACGGACGGCTGGAGGCGGCGACCCTGCTCGACCTGTGCGCGGAGGACGCGGTGGCCCGCCGGTTCGGCTTCGGCCCCGACAGCCGCGACAGGCTCGTCGACCTCGTCGAGCGGTCGGGCATCAGGTGGGGGCTCTCGGCCCGCCACCGCGGCAGGTTCGGACTCGAAGGCTTTCCCCAGAACACCTGGTTCGCCGGCGTCCAGCGCATGTTGCTGGGCGTCACCCTGTCCGAGCAGGGCCTGGTCACCGCCGGCACCACCCTCCCGCTGGACGACGTCGACTCCTCGGACATCGACCTGATCGGCGGGCTCACCGAGTTGATAGGTCGCCTGCAACGCGTCATCGCGGGCTTCGAGACCGACGCGACCGCCGCCGAGTGGTCGGCGCGCTGCAGGACGGCGGTCGAGGGGCTGGTCTCGCTCCCGCCCGCCCTCCAGTGGCAGCTCGCCGACCTGTGGGCCGGCCTGAAGAGGTTCACCTCGCAGGCCGGCGACGGCGCGGTGCTCGGCAGGCAGACAGTCCAGCGTGCGCTGGCCGACCAGTTCCGCAGCACGCCCGCGCGGGGCGCCTTCGGCAACGGCTCCCTCATCGTCTGCGGGCCGCAGTCGCTGCGCCACGTCCCGCACCGGGTGACCGTCCTGCTGGGGTTCGATCCCGAACGCTTCCCGAGGCCGCCCAGGCGCGGCGGCGACGACCTGATGGAGGTGCAGCCGCTGGCGGGTGACCCTTCGGCGGGTCTCGACGACAGGCAGGCGCTGCTCGACGCCGTCCACGCCACGCGCGACACCCTCGTGCTGGTGCTGCGCGGACGCAGCGAATCGTCAAACAAGGAGGTCCCGCTCGCGGCCCCCGTCCAGGAACTGCTCGACTGCCTGGAGCAGACGGCGCCGGGAGCGGGGGCGACGCTGGTGCGGCACCACCCGTTGCAGCCGTTCGACCCCGCCTACTTCGACCCGTCGGTGGAGCATCTGTCCAGCGCCGACCCGATAGCTTTCGCGGGCGCCCGGGCGCTGCAGTCCTCGACCGAGACCACGCGCCGGCCGTACCTGCTGGGACGGCTGACGCCGTGGAGCCTCGACGACGGCGTCGAGCTCGACGACCTGGTCGCGTTCTTCTCCCACCCCGTCCGCACCCTGCTGCGCCGCCGAGCCGGGGTCACGCTCGCCGAGCCCCGGGAGTCTCCCAACACCATCCCCATCGAACTCGACAGCCTGAGCCGGTGGCAGGTCGGCGACAGGGTGCTCCGCCACGTCGTCGCGGGCGACGACCTCGAAGCAGTGCGCACCGCAGAATGGTTGCGCGGCGGTGTTCCCCCCTTCGACCTCGGGCAGTCGGTGCTCGACGGGGTGCTGGCGGACGTCCGCGCCGTCCAGCGCAACCTGCCCGCCTGGTACTCGGCCACCCCCGCCGCGCACGACGTCGATGTGGAACTGGAGGTCCCGGGCCACGGAAGGGTGGCGCTCACCGGGAGGGTGATGAGTCACGACGGGGCGGTCCTGCAGGTCGAGTTCTCCTCGCTGCAGCCGCGCCACAGGCTCGCCACCTGGCTGCGGCTGCTCGCCCTCGCCGCCGCTGGCCTCGGGAACGGACACGCCCTGGTGATCGGCAAGTCCCGTGCCGCCACCCTCACCGCACCCTCGCCCGTCGAGTCCCGCAGGCTCCTGTCCGGCTACCTCGCCCTCTATGCCACGGGCATGCAGCGACCACTCCCCGCCATGCCCCGCGTGTGTTCCCAGTGGGCGGCCCTGCGGCTCGCCGAACGCGACCCTCGTGACCCGAAGGCAGGCGAGCCCCTGCTGAAGCGGGCGTGGGAGTACGACAGCGACGAGAACTGGAAGGCCTTCTTCGACTACCCGTCGGTGCTCGAGCTGCCGAGCGGCGAGTTCCAGCTCCCCGGTGACACCCGGGGCGAACCGCGGCTCGTCGGCGCCCTCAGCATGGTGATCTGGCGACCGCTACTGGCGAGCGAGGGCACTCCATGATGACGAGCTACGACCCCGCGGGCGACCTGCCCGTCGGCACCGTCGTCCTGGAGGCGAGCGCCGGCACCGGCAAGACCCACGCCATCGCCGCGATGGCCACGCGCTTCCTCGCCGAGGGTGCCGTGGACGCCGACAGGCTGGCGGTGATCAGCTTCACCCGGATGGCGTCGGGCGAACTGCGCTCACGGGTCCGGGAGCGCCTGCACGACACCGAGCGGCTGCTGCTCGCCGCCGCCGGGGGCGCCGCCGTCCACGACGTCGATCCCACCGACGCGCTGCTCACCCAGGGGACGCGCGCCGAGCTGGAGACCCGCATCGGGAGGCTGCGCCGGGCGGTCCGCCAACTCGACAACGCCTCGATCATGACGATCCACCAGTTCTGCCAGGAGTTGCTCGACGAGTTGGGGGTGCTCGCCTGCGTCGACCTCGACGCCACGCTGGTGGACGACCTCGCGCTGCTGCTCAACCAGGTCGCCGAGGACACCTACCTCAGGCGGTACTCCCATGGCGGGGTCCCGTTCGACCTGGCGACCGCGCGATCGCTGGCCACCGAGGCGGTCCTCCGTTCCGAGACGCCGTTGTGGCGCGAGGGGCTCACAGGGGTGGCGCTGGAGCGCCTCGCCTTCGCCGACGAGGTGCGCGACGTGTTCGCCGACAGGAAACGGCGGCTCGGGGTGTTCTCCTTCGACGACCAACTGCTGCGGTTGTGGAAGGCACTGTCGACCGCCGAAGGGACGGCCGCGGTCGACAGGCTGCGGGCACGTTTCGACGTCGTCCTGGTCGACGAGTTCCAGGACACCGATCCCGTGCAGTGGGACATCCTGCGTTCTGTCTTCCACTCCCATGCCCGGCTCGTGCTCATCGGGGACCCCAAGCAGGCCATCTACGCGTTCCGGGGCGCCGACATCGCCACCTACACCGACGCTGTCGAGTTCGCCGGCAGCACGTTGTCGCTCGACAGGAACTACCGCTCGGACGCCGCTGTCGTCTCCCCGGTGAACGCGCTCTTCGCGGGCGTGAGCCTCGGGTCGGGGGTGGAGGTGCCGCCCGTGGAGGCCACCCACGCCGAGCGGCGGCTCGTGGGCGTGGGCGCGCCGCCCGGGATGCGGCTTCGCTGTCACTTCCCCGACGAGCCGGCGTCAGCCGCCGCGGCCCGCGAGGTGGTCGATGCCGACCTGGTCGGTGAGGTGGTGAGGCTGCTCACCGGCGGCCTGCAGGTGGTCAAGGACGGCGTCGAGGTCCCGCTGGCCGAAGAGGACATCGCCGTCCTCGTCAGTTCCAACAAGCGCGGCAGCCAGCTAGCCCGCTGCCTGACCGATGCCGGAGTGGCGGTGGCGTTCTCGGGAGCCGATTCGGTGTTCGCCACGGCGGCGGCCCGCGCCTGGCTCGCGCTGCTGCGCGCGCTGGAGGACCCGCGCCGCCAGACGACGAGGGCCGCCATGCTCACCGACTTCCTCGGGGGCAGCATGGCCGACCTGGCCGCCGACACCGAGGAGAAGGTGTCGCGCTGGGGCGCGATGCTGCAGAACTGGGCGCGCGTGCTGGCGCGGTCGGGAGTGGCGGCCCTGTTCGCCGCCGTCCAGACCGAGGGCGGCATGGTCGAGCGGCTGCTGGGCAGCAAACTCGGCGAGCGCGACCTGACCGACTACCGGCACCTCGCCGAACTCCTGCACGCCCAGCATTCGGCGGGCGTCCGCGGCCAGGCGCTGGTCGCCTGGTTGTCGGAGGCCATCCAGAGCAGCGACGGCTCCTCGGACAGGACGCGCCGGCTCGAGACCGACAGGCATGCTGTCCAGATCCTCACCGTCCACAAGGCGAAGGGGCTGCAGTTCCCGGTGGTGCTGCTGCCCCAGGCGGCCGACCTGTGGATCGGCGACGACGAGGGCGGGCCGCTCGTGTTCCATGCCGACGGCACGAGGATGCTCGACCTGGGTGGTGCCTCGGCGGCCGGCCGCCAGCAGCGGTGGGAGCGCGCCGAAGCCGAAGCCGCCGAGGACAGGCTGCGGGCGCTCTACGTGGCAGTGACGCGCGCGCAGTCCCACGTCACGCTGTGGTGGGCGCGCACGAAGGCGACCACCGACGCGTCCCCCCTGCACAGGCTGTTGTTCCGCGACCTCACCACGCCGGGCGTCCCGGCCCCCGGCTACCCGGTGGACCGC
>JAEWIK010000306.1 GCA_023387135.1 Actinomycetes bacterium
AGCTCATGGTGAACTCGGCCCAGCGGGCGGCGATCGAGTTCCGCAGGGCCTGCATCCCGGGAAGGTTCCGCGCCTCCCGCATGGCGGGCGGCACCCGCGACACCGTCGAGGCCATCACCCCGTCCCACGTCGCCGACTTCCACGCCCAGTACTACCGTCCCGACGGCGCGACCCTCGTCCTCGCCGGCGACTTCGAGGACGACCCCTTCGACCTCGTGGCGCGGGCGTTCTCGGGCTGGCAGGGCGAGCCGGCGCGCGGCATCGTCCACCAGGTGCCCAGGGCGCGACGTCCGCACTGCCGCGTCGTCCATCGGCCGGGTGCCGTGCAGGCCGACGTCAGGCTCGGCGGTTTCGGCATCGACCGGGGCGACCCCCGCTGGCCCGCGGTGCAGGTCGCCTGCCACGCCGTCGGCGGCGCCTTCCTCAGCCGGCTCAACCGCGTGCTGCGCGAGGAGAAGGGCTACAGCTACGGCGTCCACCTCGTCGACCACCCGATGCGGGACGGCGGGCTGATCTTCGTCCAGGGCTCCTTCAGGACCGAGGTCGCCGTGGACGCCATCACGTGGGCCGTCAGGCTGCTGGACGTCGTGTCCGACCCGATCACCGAAGCGGAGGTCAAGGAGGCGGTCGGCTTCCTGCAGGGCACCTCCCCCATGCGCTACTCGACCGCCCGCGGGGTCACGGGACGGGTGACAGGCCTGCTCGCGAACGGCCTCAGCGCCGACTTCGTGAACGCCTTCGCGTCGGCCCTCGACAGGGTGACCGCGTCCGAGGCCAACTCCGCGCTGACCGACCTGCTGCCGCCCGACCGCCTCACCCTCGTCGTGGTCGGGGACGCCCCGGTGATAGCCCCCCAGCTCACCGACGCCGGCTGGGACGTCGAACTCCGCTAGGCGGGTACTCCGCGGACGGCGTGCCCCGCTCCCTGCCCCGGACGCCCCCTGCCAGGCAGGCGGCCACTGCCTGGGTCGTGGGGACCGGCTAGCGGCCGAGCCTGGTGAGGGCGTCGGCGATCGACTGGCGCGCGATGTCCACCTGGCGTTGGTACTCGGCCAGGTCACCGTTCTTCAGCGCCGCGTCGGCCGCCGTGAAGGCGGTCTCGGCGCGCTGCAGCAACTGCGAGGCAGCCTGCTGCGGGTCTGCGGGCAGGGTCGGCGACGTCGTGGCGGGCGGTGTCGTGGGCGGCGTCGACGGCGGGGCTGAACTCGGCGGTGTCGTCGGCTCGGTGGACGGCGGCGGGGTCACGGGCACCGTCGGCCCCTCACCGGTGTCGGCACCGGCGTCCCCCTTGAAGGCCTCGTCCAGCGCGTTCTGCAGGGTCGCCCCGATGCCGACGCTCTGGCCGAACCTGACGATCACGAAGGTGAGCGCGGGGTACGAGCCCGTGCTCCCCTGCCGCTGGGTGTAGACCGGCAGCACGTAGAGCAGGCCGGAGCCCATCGGCAGCGTCAGCAGGTTGCCGTAGTTCGCCGCCGCGGAGCCCTGGTTCAGGTAGGGCCGCAACACCTCGGCGACCCTCGGGTTCGTCGTCATGGCGTTGAAGGTCTGGCCGGGGCCGTCCACCTGGTGGGTGTCCGACATCCGCAGCACGCGGAGCTTGCCGTAGTCCGGCTTGGTGGCGTCGGCGACCACCGCCAGGTAGCTGGCGAGGTTCGACCTGCCGCGCGGCACGAACACCGACGTCTGGCTGAAGACCGGGGTGTCCTCCTTGGGCCACTTGATCGACAGGTAGTAGGGCGGCTCCTTCGCCTCGCCCGTGGCGGTGACCGGGTCGCTCGGGACGTTCCACAGGTCTGACTGCTGGTACCAGCTCGCCGGGTCGGTCATGTGGTAGCGACCGAGCACCTCACGCTGCACCTTGAACAGGTCCTCCGGGTAGCGCAGGTGCGCCAGCAGGTCGGGGCTGATGTCGCTCTTCGGCTTCACTGTGCCGGGGAAGGCCTTCTCGTAGGTCTTCAGGATCGGGTCGGCGTCGTCCCAGGCGTACAGCGCGACGGTGCCGTTGCTGGCGTCCACCACGGCCTTCACCGAGTTCCGGATGTAGTTGACCATCTGGTCAACCTGCACGCCGTTGACCCGCGACTGCGCGTCGGCAGTGGCTCCGCGCAGCCCGATCAGGTTGCTGTTGGGGTAGCTGCGGCTCGTGGTGTAGCCGTCGACGATCCAGACGAGCCTGCCGTCCACGACGGCCGGGTAGATGTTGGTGTCGAGCTTCAGCCACGGCGCGACCTCCTGCACGCGCTCCTTCGGCGTGCGCATGTAGAGCAGCTTCGAGGACGCGTTGATCCTGTCGGACAGCAGGAAGTTCACGTCCATGAAGTGCGCGGCGTAGAGCAGGCGCGTGAAGATGTTGCCGATCGGGACGCCGCCGGTGCCCGCGTAGACGTTGTACTGCAGGCCGCCGCCCGAACCGCCGCCCGGGGTGTCGAGCTCGATGGGCACCTGGCCGGGCTCGCGTCCCACGATGGCGAACTCGTCGCTGCGCTCGCCGAAGTAGATCCTGCCCTCGTAGTCGCCGAGGTCGCCACGCGGCGGCAGGTCACGCTCGATCCACTCGGGCTCGCCCGCCGCCTGCCTGCGGTTGCCGTAGGCAGCCACCAGCCCGTAACCGTGGGTGTAGACGGTGTGGACGTTGTTCCACGCCTTGTCGGGGATGCCGTCGAGGTTCATCTCGCGGGCCGCCACCACGACGTCCCGCTCCTCGCCGTCGAGCAGGTAGCGGTCGACGTCGAGTTCGGGAGAGAACGAGTAGTAGCCACGCACCTGCTGCAGCTGGTCGAAGGCTGTGCCGACCCGCGCCGGGTCCATCAGCCTGATGCCGGGCAGGGCCGCGGCGTCCTCCTTCAACTGGCCAGGACGCACCTCGGAGACCGCCTCGTACCCCTCGATCTCGACGTCGTTGATGCCGAACGCCTGTCTCGTGGCGTCGATGTGTTTCTGCATGTACGGGCCCTCTTTGTCGGGCTCGTTGGGCGCCACCTGGAACGACTGCACGACCGCCGGGTAGAGCAACTGCAGGATGAGACCCGAGACCAGCATGAGCACGAGCCCGGTGACGGGGAGCACCCAGCGGTTGACGAAGGCGTTCAGCAGGAACAGTGCCGCGCAGATGAAGGCGATCACTGCCATGACCAGCTTGGCACCCAGGCGCGCGTGGTCGTCGGTGTAGTGCAGGCCGGTGAAGACATTGCCGGGATCGATGAGGAACCCGTACCTGTCGACGAGGCTCTGCAGGCCGTAGACCGCCAGCAGCAGGCCGGCGAGGATCGACAGGTGCCGCCGGGCTGGGCTCGGACGGTTGCTGGTGGCCGCGGCCCTGTTGAGCACCAGGCCGCCGACGGTGAAGTGCACGGCGGCGGCGCCGATCAGCCCGAAGAACAGCGCGCTCATGAGGAAGCCGAGCAGGTCGCGCCAGACCGGCAGCTCGAACACGTAGAAGCCCAGGTCGAGGCCGAAGTAGGGGTCTGTCTGGCCGAACGGCGTCCGGTTCACCCAGGCGAGCACCTCGAGGGTCGCCGCCTGGGCCGTCATGCCGCCGATGATGCCGAAGAAGGCCGACGGGATGAGCAGCGCGAGCATCAGGTTCGAGCCCAGCAGGTCGCTGTAGCGGTCGAGCACCTGGCTGGCCCCCGTCCGCCGGGCCAGCGGCCGCATCCTGAACGCCAGCCACATGTTCAGCCAGACGGCACCGGCCATGACGAGGAAGAAGACGACGAACAGCAGCACCCTGGTGCCGAGTTCGGTGTTGAACACCGTCGCGTAGTTGACAGAGTCGAACCAGAGCTTCTCCGTCCACAGCTCGGAGAACACCAGGAACGCGACGACGACCACCCCGACAATCACGATGGTCGGGATGAGTGGTCCTCGTCGGGCGGTGGCTGTGGGCACAGGGTCTCCTCGTAGAGCCGGCTCGGTTACTCCAATGTACGTGCAAGAGAGTCAGCCAGGGCCGGCACCAGGTCGGCACCGCCCACCAACTCTCCTTCGTTCCCGCGCACGCGCGCGACGCCGTGGCGGGCACCGTCCCTCGTGACGCCGACGACGACCCGCAGGTCGATGCGCCTGGGATGGCCGGCCACCACGCGGGCGGCCTCGGCGGGATCGTCGGGAAGCTCGGGTTCGACGTCCGGCGGCACGAACACCCGCTCCAGGGCGAGGGCGCAGCCCGCGACAGTCATGGGCCAGGCGATCCCCGCGAGGGTCAGCCCAAGGTCGGCGCCGGCGGAGAACTCCTCCTGCTCGATCGACGTGAAACCGTCGGGCAGGGCCCCGGACAGGTGCTCGGCGAGCCCGGGCTCGGACGCTATCAACTCCTCGGTGCGGACGAGGGCGAACAGGCGGGCCGGCTGGTCCCAGCCCGACCTGCCGACGAACCGCTCGACCTCGATCAGGGCCGCCGTCAATGCCTCGCTCATCAGCACCCCGGCACGGCGGAGGCCTTGGCAGGATCCGCGAGCTCGTCGAGAGAGGAGATGGCATCGCCGAGGGTCGTGACTGCCACCACGCGGACGCCCTCGTGGGGCTCGACCAGGTCGGTGCAGTTGGCCTTGGGGAGCAGGAAGATCGTGGCGCCGTCGCGGCCGGCGGCCGCAATCTTCTCCTGCACGCCGCCGATGACGCCGACGCGGCCCGAGGCGTCGATGGTGCCCGTCCCCGCCACGACGCGGCCGCGCGTCAGCGAGTCGGGAGTCAGCTTGTCGTAGACGGCGAGGGCGAACGGCAGGCCGGCGCTCGAACCCCCGATGTCGGGGCCGATGCCGAAGGAGATCTCGGGGGCGTAGGTGTAGCCGGTCTCCATGCCGATGCCCACGACGGGGACGCTCGGGTCCTCGCTCTGGGAGCGCGCCGTCACGGTCTCGGAGATCCGCTGCCGGTTCCTGATCAGGTCGAACTTCACGCCGTCCCCCACCTGGTGGTTGGCGACCGCCTCCCGGACCTCTTCGACGCTCGTCACCGCCTTGTTGTCGACGGCGGTGATCAGGTCGCCCGGTTGCAGCCTGTCCGCCGAGGGCCCGGACGCCGACACCGTCGTCACCATCGGCAACTGCGTGACGGGGACGCCTGCTGCGCGCAGGGCGGCGACGACGGCGGTGTTCTGCGAGTCGTCCATCAACTGGGCCTCGGAGTTGAGGATCTCGTTGGTGCCGACGCCGGGGCGGTAGACGGCTTCCCGGGGCAGCACCTCGCGAGCGGGCAGCCAGTAGGAGAACAGCGCTTCAGGCAGCGTCAGGGCGCTCTCCGGCCGGGTCACCGACACCGTCGCCATGCGCAACTGGCCCTCGGCGGGGAACGTCTCGGCACCCGTGATGGAGACCGCGGGCTTGTCGTCCACCTCGCCGAACAGGTCGTAGGTGGCGCCGGGGGTCCAGGCGACGTAGGGCACCGGCAGCATCGCTATCAAGGCCGCGAGGGCGACGAACAGCAGCGCGGCGACGGCAGCCGTCCACGTCTGCTTGGTCACTGCGACCCCCTCCTCACACCCGCTCCTCAACCCACGACCCTACCGTGAGGCAGGGTTAACGCTTTGGCAGATGATGGAGAATAGACGAGAGCATGAAGGAGCCCTGAATGAGCGACCAAGGCGCCAACCCACCCCGTCCCGGCGACCAGCCCGACGGCGGCGAGAACGAGGCGCTGCTGCGTTTCCTCGCACAGTTCGGAATCACCCCCGGCCCCGACGGGCGACTCGACATGGAAGAGCTGATGGGGCGCATGCAGGGAGTCATGAGCGCCTTCAGCAGCCAGGTCGCCGGTTACGGTGCTGCAGACTCCGAATCGGGCATGAACTGGAACTTCACCAAGGACATCGCCCGCAAGATGACGGCATCCGCGGGCCCCGACCCGACACCGTCAGCCTCGCAGCTCGCCGCCATCCGCAGCGCCGCCGGGCTGGCGGACCTCTGGCTCGACGAGCAGGTCTCGTTCTCCCCCATCACCGCTCCCGCGGCGGCGTGGAGCAGGGCCGAATGGGTGGAGAACACCTTCTCCACCTGGCAGCAGCTGGTGCGTCCGGTGGTCACCCAGTTGAGCGGGACGATCGGCGCCCTGCTCAACCAGCAGGACCCGTCGGACCCGACCGTCGGCATGATGCAACCCATGGTGAGGGCCGCCGCCGGCGGCATGTTCTCGGCCCAGGTGGGACAGTCCCTCGGACAGCTCGCCGCCAGCGCCGTGAGCGTGGGCGACATCGGGCTCCCGCTGACGTCCAGGCCCGTCGTCGCGCTGCTGCCCACCAACGTGGCGGCGTTCGCCGAGGGCCTTGAGGTCAGCGCCTCGGACGTCCTGCTGTTCCTCGCACTGCGCGAGACAGCCAGGCAGCGGCTGTTCGCGGCGGCCGGGTGGCTGGGACCGCAGCTGCTCGCGCTCGTCGAGCACTACGCCCGCCTCATCTCCATCGACCCCGATGCGCTGGAACAGGCGATCGAGTCGCAACTCAGCGGCGCCATGACCCCCGAGGAACTCGAACAGGCGGGCCAGGCGGTCGCCGGGTCGCTGTTCGTGCCCGCCGTCAGCGACGAGCAGCGCGAGGTGCTCGGGCGGCTCGAGACCCTGCTCGCCCTTGTGGAGGGCTGGGTGGACGAGGTGGTCGACCAGGCGACCCGCGGCAGGATGCCCGCTGCCGCCCAGCTCACCGAGACGCTGCGGCGCCGCCGGGCGGCGGGCGGTCCCGCGGAGGCTGCCCTCAAGGCGCTCGTCGGGCTCGAACTGCGGCCGCGGCGCACCCGCGACGCCGCCAACCTGTGGGCCGCCACCAGGGCGACGCGGGGCGCGGCGGCCAGGGACGCCAGTTGGGCACATCCCGACCTGATGCCCACGTCCGCCGATCTCGACGACCCGCTGGGATTCGCCGAACACGGCCACCAGACGTCGGCGCCCGACGATCTCGACGCCGAGCTCGCGAAGCTCCTGGAAGAAGAGGGCGGCTCGGCTCAGGAGTGATCGGCGGCGAACTCGAAGCCTTCGAGGAAGCCCTTCGCGCGCTCGGCCTCGGGATAGGCGGCCAGCAGGTCGTGGAACCTCGCCGAGTGGGTGGGTTCGACGAGATGGACGAGCTCGTGCAGCAGCACGTAGTCGCCCACCCAGCGCGGAACCCCGCGCAGCCTGTCGGAGATCCTGATCCGCCCCTCCGAGGGAGTGCACGACCCCCAGCGGCGCGACTGGTTCGACACCCACGACACCTGGAAGTCGGGCAGCGGCGCGTCGATCCGCGCGGCGAGGTAGCGCTCGGCGAGGTGCCTGGCGCGCTCGTGGAGTTCCGCGTCACCGACGGGGACGACGCGCTGCCGTTCCCTGGCCAGGAAGCGGTTGACGAGGCCCGGGACGAGTTCGTCGGCCTGTTGCCTGGTGAGCCGGTACGGGACGACGGCGACGAGCTTCCCCTGCTCCCTGAACACCGTGAGAGTGGTCCTGCGACGCTTGCTGCGGCGGATCTCGACGGCCGACGACTGCATGCGCTGAACCTTACGTCACAGACTCGCCGGAGCGTGGGTTGACCACCGGTTCCGGCAGCGCTACGTTCGGCCTAGCAAGGCCCTCGCGGGCCCGGCCGCTCGCAGGGGAAGGCAAGTGGTTCGGGTCACGTGGGGGCCTTGCGACAGATCACGGGTTGATATCGGTTTGAAAAGCCGTGTGTCATACTGACGCGGCAAGGCACCCGGGCCCGAGGCGGCCGGGGAAAGAGTTCTACACCTACCACCGAGGAGAAACAGTGGCCAAGGACAGCTACACCGGGTCGTTCTACTGTGTGAAATGCAAGGACCACCGCGAAGCCACCGGCGACGTCACAGTGAATGAAAAGGGCACCCGGATCGCCAAGGCCAAGTGCCCGGTCTGTGGCACCAACCTGACCCGATTCCTTCCGAAGCAGGCCTGAAGCCTCCCACAACTCGCATGAGAGCGCCGGCGCGTCAGCGTCGGCGCTCTCGCTGTCTTCGGGGGCACTTGATCGCCGGGGAAGATGGCTGCGTGACAGAACCTGAACCGCGGGTGCTCCCCGAAGGCACCTTCTCCCGGACCGCCAGACTGCTGCGCATCCCGCTCGGGGCTGCCACGCGCGCCACCGTCGGCGCCGGAAGGAAGCTGCTGGGGGCAGACGCCGCCCTCGTGGACGCCGAACTCTCGCAGGCCTCCGCGCAGCAACTCTTCGACATCCTCGGCGAGCTCAAGGGCGGCGCGATGAAGTTCGGCCAGGTCATGTCGATGATGGAGGCGATGCTGCCGGAGGAGATCGCCGCCCCGTTCCGCGCCCGCCTCGCCGCGCTGCAGGACTCCGCACCGCCGATGCCGACGTCCCGGGTACACGCCGTCCTGAAGGCGGAACTGGGCGCCGACTGGCGCAGGCACTTCGGCGAGTTCGAGTCCCGGCCCGCCGCGGCGGCGTCCATCGGCCAGGTCCACCGGGCCACGCTCGCGGGGTCCGGCCAGCGGGTCGCGGTGAAGGTGCAGTACCCGGGCGCCGACGCCGCCCTGGCGAGCGACCTCAAGC
>JAEWIK010000102.1 GCA_023387135.1 Actinomycetes bacterium
TGTCCCGGAGGCAGTGCTGCGCCTCCGGGACACCGAGGGTTACTGGGCCGTCGGATCGAGCGAGACGGTGCTCGTCTCGCCCTCGTCCTCGCGGCCCGGGGTCTTCAGGTTCCAGCGCGTGATCGCCACGCGGAACAGGAAGTAGTAGATGACGCCGTAGATGAGGCCCATGATGATGAGCACCCAGGGCACAGTCCCGATGCGCCAGTTCAGGACGAGGTCGAACAGGCCGGCGGAGAAGCCGAAGCCCATCTTCGCGCCGATCAGGTTCGCAATGGCCAGCGAGGTGCCGGTCAGCACCGCATGGATGATGTACAGCGGCCACGCGATGAACATGAACGAGAACTCGATCGGCTCGGTCACGCCCGTCAGGAACGCCGTCAGGGCGACCGAGATCATGATGCCGCCGACCGCCTTGCGGTTCTCCGGCTTCGCGGACTGCCAGATCGCCAGGGCGGCCGCGGGCAGCGCGAACATCATGATCGGGAAGAAGCCGGACATGAAGGCGCCCGCCGTGGGATCGCCGTTGAGGAACCTCGCGATGTCGCCGTGGACGACGGCACCGGTGGTCGGGTTGGTGTACTCGCCGATGATGAACCACGGCGGGTTGTTGAGGATGTGGTGCAGACCGAACGGGATCAGCAGGCGGTTGAGGGTGCCGTACACGAAGCCGCCGAGGACGGCGTTGGCCGCCACCCAGTTGCCGACGGCGGTCAGGCCGCTGTTGAACGCCGGGTAGACGAACGCGAGCAGCACCGCGAGCACGAGGGCCGCCAACGCCGTCACCATGGGAACGAACCTGCGTCCGCCGAAGAAGGCGAGGTACGGCGGGAGTTGGGTCCTGTAGAGCCGCTGCCACAGCCAGCCGGAGATGAGGCCGATCAGGATGCCGCCGAGGACCGAGTAGTTGATCTTGCCCCCGTCCTCTCCGAGGATCAGCGGCGAGATGGCGTCTCCGACGCCCTTGAAGACCATGTAGCCCACGACGGCGGCGAGCGCCGTCGAGCCGTCAGACCGCTTGGCGATGCCGATGGCGACGCCCACCGCGAACAGCAGCGGCAGCCAGTCGAACAGCGCGCCACCGGCGGCACCGATGACGGTGGCGACGGGCCCCCAGTTGAGGCCGTCGGCGCCCAGCAGGTCGGGCTGGCCGAGACGCAGCAGCAGGGCCGCGGCGGGCAGGGAGGCGATCGGCAGCATGAGGCTGCGGCCGAACTTCTGAAGCGGCGCGAGGTTGAATCGACCCGTTTTCTCCATCTGATCGGTGGTCACGGTGTTCCTCTCGGGTTGGGGTGGGTGTCAATCCGCAGGGAGCATGCCGCTGCGGAGTTCCATGTGCAGCCGGTAGCGGTCGCCGCGGTAACGCGAGACCACGTCCTCGATCGGACGTCCCAACGCACTGGAGGTGCGTTTGAACACCAGCAGCGGGGTGTGCAGCGGGGCTTCGAGTGCCGCCGCCATGTCGGCGTCGGCGCTCTCGCCCCACAGGACCTGGTCGGCACTGTCGATCCAGATCCCGTATTCCTCGCCCATGATCTGGTAGAGCGAACCGCCCGCCAGGTCGTGGGTGTTCAGGCCGGGGAGGGCAGGTTCTGAGTACCACCCCTCCTCGTGCGCTATCGGTGAGCCGTCGGCGAGCCGGATCCTGAGGATCCGCCAGGCCTTGTCCTCGGCGCCCAGCCGCAGCGCGGCGACTGTCGGGGCGGGCGGACGTCTGAGTTCCACCGAGAGCAGCCGGGTGGACGGCGTGAGCCCCCGGCGTCGCATGTCCTTGCTGAACGACGCGAGGTGCAGCATCGACTCCACGCGGGGCCTGGTGGCGAAGGTCCCGAGGCCCTGGGTGCGCTGCAGGAGACCGTCGGCGACCAGCGCGTCGATGGCCCTGCGGACTGTCGCCCTGGACACCCCGTAGGCCGCCATGAGTTCCCGTTCGGAGGGGATCGCCTGACCCGGCGAGCACAGCGCGACAATGCGTTCGCGCAGTTGGACGTGCTTCGGCAGCGGGCCTTCGGCGATCGCCAGGGGGGCCGGCCGCATCATCACTCCTCGTGCTCGCACTGATACGTACTGGTCCGTACCAGTTTCCGACCATGATGCTAACGTACGTCGCAGGCTGTCAAGCACAGCCACTCCAACCCCGGGAGGATTGACATGGCAAGCAAGGCAGAGCAGATCGTCGCCGGGCTCGGCGGCGCGGCGAACATCGAGGACATCGAGGCCTGCATCACGCGCCTGCGCACCGAGGTGCGCGACCCCTCGCTCGTCAACGAGGCAGCCCTCAAGGCCGCCGGCGCCCACGGCGTGCTGTCGGCGGGCAAGACGGTGCAGGTGGTGGTGGGACCCGAGGCCGACGTGCTGAACGACGACATCCAGGACCTGCTGTGACGCTCGTCGCCGCACCCACCGCCGGCAGGGTGATAGCGATCTCCGACGTGCCCGACCCCGTCTTCTCCGGCCAGCTCGTCGGCCCGGGAGTCGGGATAGTCCCTGCCGACGACGCGACGACTGTCGTCGCGCCGGTGGCCGGGACGATCGTGAAGCTGCATCCCCACGCCGTCGCGCTGCAGGCAGACGACGGCCTCGGCGTGCTCGTCCACCTCGGCATCGACACAGTGAAGCTCAAGGGCGAAGGGTTCACCGTGCTCGCCGGCGAGGGCGACACCGTCGCGGCCGGCGCTCCCCTGGTCAGGTGGGACCCCGCCGGGGTCACGGCGCGGGGGCTGAGCAACGTGGTCGTGGTGGTCGCGCTCGACAAGCCTGCCGACTCGATCACCGGTTCCCGGCCGGGAACCGACGTGGCCGTCGGCTCGCCGCTGTTCTCCGCCTGAGGACCGCACTCACCGGCGCGGCGGCGCCACCTTCTGCTTGGGGCCGTTGGCGGCCTTCTTGGCCGCCTCCTCGCGCTGCAGGGCCTCCTGCTCGGCCTTGAGCTCGTCCATGTTGAACGTGCCACGCAGCAGGACGAAGACGACAGCCGCGATGCCGAGCGACCACGTCGCAGGCGCCCCGAGGATGAGCGGGGCGGTGACGAGCGCGACGACGTCGAACCCGCGGAACAGGTTGAACAGCAGCGTCGGGGGCATGGCGCCCGACGAGGTCGCCAT
>JAEWIK010000104.1 GCA_023387135.1 Actinomycetes bacterium
GGCCCACGCCGGCCCGGCAGCACGCCCGGGGCGACGTGGTTAGATTGTCGCAGGTCGAGCAAGGGAGGCTCCATGCGGGTACCCGACCCGATACGTCGAGTGCTGCGCACGGCGCGAACCGCAGCGACCACCCGACACGCTATCCAACCGGGCAGGCCAGTGGCGATTCGACCGCTGGAGCCGGTGCCGGTGTTCTCCGGCTTCCCCGAGGGGAAGTATCTCTTCTGCGTGAACGCGCTGCCGCGCAACTACGCCGGGAGGTCGGCGTCGATCTTCGCCAAGATGCGGATCCTGGCCGAGCGGGGAGTGTCCTCGACGCTGGTCACCTTCCAGCACTCCTCGGAGCTGGCCGACATCGAACACGGCCTGCGTGAGCGCGGCGTCCTCAACGAACTGATGTCGCTCGCCTGCCTGCACGACTTCTATCCCGACGACACCAGGCGGGTGGGGCCGGACATCGTCCATCCCCTCGACGAACCTGGGCTGTCGTGGATCAAGGACGACGACCAGCCCGTCTACAGGTACTTCGACGCCGACGGCCTCTACCACCTCTACAAGCGCTTCGACCACGCTGGACGGCTCATCGTCAGGGACAGCTTCAACCCCAACCGCGGCAGGACGCTGCGGGAGGAGTTCCGCACCGACGGGACGCTGCGCAGGCGCGTCTACATGGACCTGCACCACAACCTGCCGCGCCAGGAGATCCACTTCCGGGCCGACCAGACCCCGGCGTTCAACATCTGGTGGATCATCGACCCCGAGACGCTGCTGAGCGAGGTGGACAGGGTCACTGTCTTCGACGCCGCCGGAGCGCCAGTGGCGGTGCACGACGGCCTCGACGCCATCAACCACACCTGCCTGGACGCGCTCATCGGCGACTCCCGCGCGTTCGTCACCAGCGAGGACAGGCTGATCGACCGTTACGTCATCGGCTACTCCCGCGAGCACGCCAGGCGGCTGTTCGTGCTGCACAACGCGCACCTCAAGGAGCCCTACGACGACCTGCGCGCCGTCAGGCCGACCTTCAGGCCCGTCTTCGAGGCGCGCAAGAAGGTGGAAGCCATCGTCTTCCTCACCGCGACGCAGCGCGCCGAGGCCGAGGCGAAGTACGGCGTGACCGAGTCGTTCAAGGTGCTGCCGCACTCCACCCGTCCGGCGGTGCCGGAGCCGGGCGTCGAGCGGGACCCCAACCTGGTGATCATGATGGCCAGGCTGGACGTGCAGAAGCAGGTCGACCACGCCGTCGAGGCCTTCGCGCGGGTGCACGAGAAGCTGCCGTCCGCGCGGCTCGAGATCTACGGGACGGGTCCCGACCTCGGCTCGCTGCGGCAGCTGATCGCCGACCTCCACCTGGGCAAGGCGGTGAAGCTGATGGGCTTCACCAGGACCCCGGGCCTGGCCTACCAGCGAGCCAGCCTGTGCATGATGACGAGCCGCTTCGAGGGCGCCCCGCTCACCCTGCTGGAGGCCATGAGCTACGGCTGCCCGGTGGTCAGCTACGACCTGCGCTACGGTCCCGCCGACATCATCACCGACAAGGTGGACGGCTTCCTCGTGCAGTACGGCAACCCGGCAGCGATGGGCGACAGGATCGCCTCGGTGCTGCCCGACCGCGCGCTGCTGTCGTCGGCCTCCGCCGCCGCCGTCGCCCGCGCCGCCGACTTCAACGAGGACGCCTTCGCCGCCCGCTGGTCGTCCCTCTTCAACGCCCTGGCCTGACGCCCCCGGCGCCAGCCGGCCTGTTCGAAGGCTTCGTGCTCCTCGCTCCCGCTCGGACCTCAGCCGACGACCTGTGGGCCGCTCTCCAGGATGCCGAGGGCGGCGGGGGGAACTCCTGGGACGGTGTGGTCGAAGAACTTCTGCTTGAAGCGGGAGTCGTCGACGGCGTAGGTGTGCGAGTCGGTGTGGCGGACGTGGACGTAGCCGGGGCCGCTGCAGGTGTACACGCTGCCGCCCGCGTCGGCGATGCGGGTCATCAGGCCGTGGTCGACGGCGCGGCGCTGGGAACGCCACCCGCCGATGCCCGCGAGGTCGCCGCGGGCGATGATCGACGCCCCGCCGGCGGCGTCCCACCTGTACCCCTCCAGGAAGAACCTGCGCACGTAGAGGGTGTCCTCCTCGGCGAAGTGGACGAGCGCGAGCTTGCGACCCACGAGCTGGGCGTCGGAGTAGCGCCAGGCGGTGACCAGGTCGCCGAGGTGGTGCGGGCCGTAGAGGTCGTCGTCGTCCACCTTCGAGAGCAGGTCGCCGGACGCCGCCTCGGAGAGGGCGGCGAGCACGTCGCCGAAGAGCACCGACGAGTCGAACGACAGCATCGGGCCGAGCCTGTCGCGGACCCGCCGCGAGAAAGCCTGCCTGTCGGGCGCCTCGAAACCGTGGCAGCCGACGACCAGTTCGACCTCGGGATGGTCCTGCGCGGCGAGCTGGTCGAGGATCACCCCGAGCAGGTCGGGACGGACCGTCGACAGCAGCACCGACACCGACGGCTGGGGCAGGGTCGCTGCGCGGGTGTGGGACGCCATGACAGACCGCACCTGCGCGAGCGAGCGGTTCGCCCAGTCGAGCAACTGGAGTTCAGGCAGCGGCTGCGCGAGGAGACCGAGCAGGTCGGGCGCGAGCGAGAGAGCCGTCGGGGCGTCGTGCAGCACCGCGCCGTAGGCGGCGAGTTCGGCAACCCTCGCGCTCGCCGCCGCGGGAAGCGCGCGGAGGTCGATGTCGGTCACCAGAGCGAGCGAGCGGAGGTCGGTCGCCGTCAGCGGGGCCGCCAGCGGCACGTCGAGCAGGACGCGGCCCGCGGCGGCGACGAGGAACCTCTCCCCCGCGACGGTGGCCGTGGCGGACAGGGTGTCGTGACGGGGCTGGCGGCGTTCCAGGGGACGGTGCACCTTGGGGTCGATGAGGACGTCGGGAACCGCCGGGCGCTCGATCAGCG
>JAEWIK010000109.1 GCA_023387135.1 Actinomycetes bacterium
GAGATCTCGCCCAGTTCGAGGTGGTACGTCTGGTAGGCGGGCGCCACCAGCGCGATGCCGTGGTCGCTCGCCAGCCTCGTGTCGACGGAGTCGAGCGCCCGCCTCGCGCGCCCGTCGGCCACCCCGAGGCCGCCCATGACGCACATGCCCTGCGGCTCGATGTAGATCTGGCCGTCGGTGTTGGTGATCGAACCGACAGGCTCGCCGAAGGCGTCGTAGGCCCGACGGAACCACTCGCCGTCCCACCCCGCGGCGTCGACCGCCGCGGTCATCGCCGCCAGCGCGGCCTCGAGCTCGCCGGCCAGCCCGTGGTTGCCCGGACGCCTGCGCAGCACCTCGATCAGGTCGGGCAGCGCGTAGCAGAACAGGCCCGCGATGAAGACGGACTCCGCCACCGTGGCGTCGCCGCGGTTCTCGGTGGTCTGGAAGGACTCGCCGGGGGTATCGGAGAAGCAGTTGAGGTTCAGGCAGTCATTCCAGTCGGCCCTGCCGATCAGCGGCAGGCCGTGCGGGCCGAGGTTCTCCACGACGTGCCGATAGCTGGCCAGCAGGTGGTCGAGCAGCGGGCTGGCGAGCGCCGGATCGTTGTCGAACGGCACCTGCTCGTCGAGGATGCCCCAGTCGCCCGTCTCCTTGACGTAGTGGCAGACGCCCACGATGAGCCACAGCGGGTCGTCGTTGAAGCCCGACCCGAGGGCGTTGTTGCCCCGCTTCGTGAGCGGTTGGTACTGGTGGTAGGTCGAGCCGTCGGGGAACTGGGTGGCGGCGAGGTCGAGGATGCGCTGCCTCGAACGTTCGGGCAGCATCCAGACGATGCCGAGCAGATCCTGGTTGGAGTCGCGGAAGCCCATCCCGCGTCCGATGCCCGTCTCGAAGTAGGATGCCGACCGGGACAGGTTGAAGGTGGCCATGCACTGGTAGGGGTTCCAGGTGTTCACGCTCCTGTCGAGCAGCGGGTCGCCGGAGCGCACCTGGAAGCCCGCCAGCAGGCCGTCCCAGTAGTCCCGCAGCCCCGCCATCGCCTCGTCCACCTGCGCGGTGGTCTGGAAGCGGTCGAGCAGCGCCCGCGCGTTGTCCTTGCGCACCACTCCCGGGGCCTCGAACTTGTCGTCGACGGGGTTCTCGGCGTAGCCGAGCACGAACACCAGGTCACGCGATTCGCCGGGTTCGAGCCGCACCTGCACGGCGTGGGAGGCGATCGGGTACCAGCCGGAGGCCAGCGAGTCGCGCGGGGCTCCGGTGTGGGGCACCTCCGCCTGCGCGAGCGGCTTCCAGCGTCCGATGAAGGTCTCCCTGTCGGTGTCGAAGCCGACGATGGGGGAGTTCACCGAGTAGAAGGCGAGATGGTTGCGGCGCTCCCGGTACTCGCTGACGTGGTAGATGGTCGAGCCGTCGACCTCGACTTCGGCGAGCGACAGGTTCCGCTGGTGGTTGGTCTGGTCGTCGAGGGCGTCCCACAGGCAGAACTCCACGTACGAGAACAGCGTGAGGTCCTTGGCCTCGCCGGTGGTGTTGGTGAGGGTGACCTGATGGATCTCGGCGGTCGTCTCCAGCGGGACGAGGAACAGCTCGGACACCTCCACGCCACCGCGCGAGCCGGTGATGCGGGTGTAGCCCAGGCCGTGGCGGCACTCGTAGGAGTCGAGTTCGGCGTTGACCGGGGCGTAGGTCGGGCTCCAGACGTCGCCGCCGTCGTTGACGAAGAGGTAGCGGCCGTTGGAGTCGGCGGGGATGTCGTTGTAGCGGAAGCGCGTGAGACGCCGCAGCCGGGCGTCGGTGTGGAAGCAGTAACCTCCCGCGCGGTGAGAGATCAGCGAGAAGAAGTCGTTGGTCCCCAGGTAGTTGATCCAGGGCATCGGAGTGTGGGGCGTCGTGATGACGTACTCGCGGGCGGAGTCGTCGAAGTGGCCGAACTGCATTGTTGGCAACTGCCTTTCCGGTGTGGCGCCCCCGGCCGGACCGGAGGATGGAAGCGCTTCCAGGCATACTGTAATGCAGCAGGCGAGTGGCGCTCCCACGCGACGGCGACAGGCAGGGTGGCAGGACGCGAGAGGTAGCGATGAGCGCGGTAGGAACGCATGGCGGTAGCGGGCGGGCAGCCCCGACCCTCGACGATGTGGCACGGGTGGCGGGGGTGTCACGGGCGACGGTGTCGCGGTTCGTCAACGGAGGACATCTGGTGTCGTCCACGACGTCGGAGGCGGTGGCGCGGGCCGTCGCGGAACTGGGCTACCAGCCCAACCGGGTGGCCCGGGCACTGGCCACCAGGCGGGCCGGTGCTGTCGCCGTCGTCGTGCCCGAGACCGCCGAGCGCGTCTTCGCCGACCCCTTCCTCACGCAGGCGTACCTCGGTGCCCTGACTGCCTTCGCGGACGCCGACGAACGCGTCCTGCTCGCCATGTCGCGCCCCGGCGAGGGAGTGGCACGGATGGCCCGCTACCTCGACAGCGGGCACGTCGACGGCGCGGTGGTCATCTCCCACCACGGTCCCGGGCTGGGCCAGCAGTTGATCGAGAGCAAGTGCCCCGTCGTGTTCCTCGGCGACCCCGAGGTGCCCGGCCTGCCGTTCGTCGAACTCGACCAGTTGTCGGCGGCCATCACGGCGACCAGGTACCTCGTCGACAGGGGCGCCCGCCGGATCGCGTCGGTCACCGGCCCGATGGACATGGGCCCCGGCCAGGAACGCCTGCACGGCTTCAAGGCTGCCCTCGACGACGCCGGCCTCGCACCCGTCGGCTGGAGTTCCGGAGACTTCACCGCCGACGGTGGCGAACGCGCCACCGAGGAACTGCTGCGGAATCACCGCGACATCGACGCGCTGTTCGTCGCCTCCGACCTGATGGCCCTCGGTGCGATGCGCGCGCTCCGCAGGGCGGGGGTCAGGGTGCCCGACGACGTCCTGCTCGTCGGTTTCGACGACTCTCCCGTGGCCCTGCAGACGCATCCGCTGCTCACCACGATGACGAACCCGGCGAGCGAACTCGCCCGGATCGCCGGCGAGATGCTGCTGGGCATGCTGGCCGGCGCCGTCCCGGAGAGC